>JAADIR010000216.1 GCA_013151245.1 Chlorobiota bacterium | reverse complement strand
ACTTTTTATCGCCCAATAAATTCATTTTTGAATCGAGCTGGGCTTCCGTCAGCGCGTTTCCGCCTTTCGATAAGATGAATAGATAATTAAACCCCATAAAGTAAAACATTTTGATGTTCTTAAGCGGAAGGGAAACATTATCCGGCAATGGAACGCTTTTGATTTTGTTATCGATAACGACGTCGATGGTTCGCCTATTTTTATTGACTATTGCGGGATACTCCGTCTTGCGGGAAGCAAGAAGAAAAAGTCTCGGAACGTAAGAGTTTGCCGCTCCCGGAAGAACGCGGGCGATTTCTGTTTTTTCATCCGACAAGAATTTTTTGCTTAGGAATAGCGAGTCTCCCTTTTTGCTCAGATAACAGACGGCGGCTCTCTTCCCTAACGACAAAGAGGCGTCGAGAATATCGCTTTTGGAAAAGATTGTTTCCCGCGGAGAGAACTTATTTCCGTTCAGTTTGTATTTATTGATTTCGGCGACGTCATTTTCTTTTGAAAGCGTCAATAAATAATCTCCGCGATATGAATCTGTGGCTATCGCGTCGAGAAGATTTTTATCGGAATAAATTTCAAACGACTTTACCGAATAGTTGTAAATATTGAAGCGGAAAACTTCAAACAGCTTTTCCCCTTTGCTGAAAAGGATAAACGTTCGTATCGAATCGGAGGTGAAAAAAGCTCGGAACTCGGAATGGTTTTTCGCCGCGTGAAAACCGAAGGCGACGTTGAAGACCTCCATATTACTCATCAAAAGATTCACGCTTCCGGAAAGAGAATCAAAATATGCGAGCGACGTCTCGTTGTAACGGTTTGTTTTAAACCGCTCTATTAAGACGGGGCTTCCCTTTGCGAGAATTCTATTCACGTCCGTTTGTTCGGCAATGGAGCTTATCTTAAAAATCCTTCCATCGTTTGTTAAAAGAAAAATCGAGGGGGCGTAGTTAAACAACGATTTCTTTATATCCGCAAATTTTATTCCCTGAAAATATTTTTGCGGCTTTGAATAAGAAGAGTCTTTCTTTGAGAACACGAAGAAAATTCCGCCGCCGGTTTCTTCAATCCAGGCTATATCGGGCTTTCCGTCGTTATTGAAATCGGAAACCAGGCATTCCTTTGAAGCGGAAACGGTTTTGAAAAATTCTTTCCGCGTAAACGAACTCACCGAATCGCCGAGGAGAACTTCAAAACCGTCGTCGCTGGAATAGAAAAGATCGCCGTAACCGTCTCCGTTCCAATCGACGCTTTTCAAATCGCGCAGCCTGTCGATAAGTTTAATTTTTCTTTCCAATCTAAAGTTATCTTCTCCGTCGTTTATTAAAAGGAGCAACTCATTATCAAAAATATCATAAGCCGCGATGTCTTTGTTTCCGTCGTAATTTAAATCAATCCAAACCGCGCTCTTGAAAACATTATCCGGAAAAATCCGTTTCTCGGAAATTTTTGAATCTTCGATTTCCAGCAGCGCAATTCCTTCGAAAGGTTCGCCGTAAATTATTGCTTCAGTCGCTTTGCCGTCGGAACTCTTTTTGACCGAGAAATTTGACGGGGTGGATTTGTAGCTGACAACGTCAAGCAATCTTATCTTTAAATTTTTTTGAATAGACGCCAATCCGATTAATTTTTCTTTTCTAGAAAGGAAAAGAAAAGTCCGGCTTGCTTTCGAGTTTTTAATCTCTTCGATCTTTGAAATCGGGAAATAGAAAAACTTCTTAATTGGTTCCGACAGAGTATTTGTTACGGTTGAAAGATGAAAGAGCAGAGAGTTCGATATTTTATCGTATAAAACAACGTCTTCTTTTTTATCGAAATTCAAGTCGGATAAAAAAAGATTGTTATATTCCTTCGAGGTTTCGAAAACGGCCGCGTTGCAAAAACCGTTTATTGGAACTTGGGAATGGAGCGCGTTGGAAAAAAGCAGAAAGAATAAACTAAGAAGAATTTCCGCGCGAACGCAACCGTTCTTCCCTTCTGTGCAGAGCGTTTTCATATCTTTCTTTCTCTTTTTCGGTTTCGGGAATTATCGGCGCAATTTCAACCGGCTTTAAATTATCATCCATGGCTACAAACGTAAGAAACGCCGTATTCGAGTGAACGCGAATTCCTTCAAGATGCGATTCTTTATAAACTTTAACGCCCACTTCAAGCGACGTGCGAAAAACCCTGTTAACGGAAGCGATGAGCGTAACAACGTTGCCGAGTTTAATTGGATAAAGAAAATCGATATTGTCCACGGAAGCCGTCACGCAAATCCTTCCGGCGTGCTTGGAAGCCGAAAGCGCCGCGCAGATGTCAATCCAATGCATCAACTGTCCGCCGAGCAAATTTCCCAACTGATTTGTGTGATGCGGAAGAACAAGCTCGGTCATCGTTATGACGGAATTACTTACTGTTTTTTTCATGCGGTTAACCATTAATTAAATTGCGAATATTCATCGAGCGTCGCTTTGATCTCTTCGGCATATTCGGAATTGGGGAAGATATTCAAAAATACGTTCATATCCCGCATCGCTTTTTCCACCATAAGTTTGTTTAATTCAATTTTTATTTTACGGTATAAAGCGACCGGCGCAAAGGGCGTATCGTGATAAGTCTCGAAAGTCTTTTGATAATAAATAATTGCCGCTTTGTTATATTCCATCTTCTCGTAAATTCGTCCCTCGTTAAAAGTTTTTTCTGCAAGTTTCAAATTCATTTCTTGAATTTTATTCTCCGCTTCCGTAACGCGCTTGTCTGCAGGGAAGAAATCGATAAACGCTTGAAATTCTTCAATCGCTTTTTTCGTGTAAGCCTGATCGAGCTGGAACGGCGGAGAAAGCTCGTAATAAGATTCTGCAAGCATATACTGCGCGTCGGCTACGAATGTGCTCGTTGGGATATCCCTAATCAATTTGCTGAATTCATAAGCCGCAAGAAGATACTGTTCCCGAGCATAATATGTTAGCCCGAGGTAATATTGCGCGTCGTCGTTTACCGGACTGGCGGGATACTGAAGCAGAATCGATTGAAACTCGGTAACTGCGTCGTCGTAATATTCGTCATTGTAAAGTTCGATCGCGTACGACAAATATTCGTCCGCCGTGAGCGTGGTCGTGTCAACGCTTGCCGAGCATCTCCAAAGGAGCGTTCCCAAAACCAGCGCTAAAAAGTATTTTTTCATTTATCCTTCGCTTAAAATTTCTTAACTAACCGGTAAAAATAATTAAATAAAGAGAGCCTTCAAATAGCAAAATAAAATGACTATCGCAGGGAAAGACGCGCGCGGATTTTAAACGCCGCTATTTTTCAGAGTTTTGCGAAGATTCATTCGGCTAAATCATTTTCGCTCCGCGTAAAAAAAATAATATTTAAAGTACGAACAGTAAAACGAACCGATTAAAAATCTCGGCGTCTTATTCAAAGTAATTTAGTATTTTAATCGATAATCATTTGGAAAAATTTTGAAGTTTTACAATACCATAAAAAAATATCTCGCGTTTCCCCTAATTTTCATAGTGAAATTTTATCAGGCGGCAATCTCTCCCTTTTTTCCTTCGAGCTGCCGTTATACGCCGACCTGCTCGCAATATACCGTCGAAGCGCTTCAGAAATACGGCGCATTCAAAGGCGGCTGGCTGGGAATTAAAAGAATCTCCCGCTGTCATCCGTGGGGCGGTCACGGTCACGATCCCGTTCCGTAATTAAAATTATTCAAGGATAGAGTCATGGACAGAAAAGAATTAGGAAGTAATATTTTTGAAACGTCTCACATCACGGGCGAATTTCTTCTCCGATCGGGACAAATATCGAACGAGTATTTTGATAAATATCTTTTCGAATCGAATCCCGATTTGCTGAAAGTTATCGCCGAGGAAATGACCGCGCAAATACCGGAAGGAACGGAAATCCTTGCCGGGCTTGAGATGGGCGGAATTCCAATCGCGACGGCAATCTCTTTTGAAACGGGACTTCCTACAATATTTGTTAGAAAGAAGGCTAAAGAATACGGCACAAAGAAACTCGCCGAAGGGATTGATTTCAAAGGGAAAAACGTTTTGATTATCGAAGACGTCGTTACAACCGGCGGACAGATAATCAAAAGCGCGCAGGACCTGAGGGATTTGGGCGCGGAGATTTCTTCGGTTCAATGCGTTATCGTTCGCGATCCGAAAGCGTTTGACAATTTAGCCGCGGCGGGTTTGAAGCTGCTTCCACTTTTTACGATGGAAGAATTGAAAAAATTTGTCGGTCTGTAATTTCCCGCGGAGCGGAGTAGAGAAATCTTTTTAATTTTGCCGCGCTCAAAAGCGCTAGGAAATGAGCATAAATCCAAAAAATTATTGAACAAAATTTCCAATGAACTTTTGGAATCATAATGAACGACAAAAAAGCCCCGCCGAAACGGGGCTTCTCTGTTTTGGAGCGTTCTATGAAAAAAACGTTTTATTCATCCTACTTCCGGCAGTTCGGCAAAATATCTGAATATGACCTCTTCCGGCAATTGGTAATCTTCCAATTGATTGTTGATATATGAATCGTAAGCGCCCAAGTCAAGAAATCCGTGTCCCGAAAGGTTGAACAAAATAGTTTTTGCTTCGCCGGTTTCTTTGCACTTTTTCGCTTCTTCGATAGCCGCTTTAATAGCGTGCGCGCTTTCGGGCGCCGGAAGAATTCCTTCCGCAGTTAGAAAATCCTTAGCCGCGTCAAAGACTTCAATCTGATGATAATTCTGCGCTTCAATCACGCCTTCCTTATAAAGATGCGAGATGGTCGGAGCCATTCCGTGATATCTTAAACCTCCCGCGTGAATTTTCGGCGGAATGAATTTATGTCCCAGCGTAAACATTTTCAAAAGGGGCGTGAAGCCTACAGTATCTCCGAAATCATACGCAAATTTTCCTTTCGTAAGCGTTGGACACGAAGAAGGCTCTACGGCAATTACGCGCATATCCTTTTTATCTCCGGTAAGTTTATCGCGCAGAAACGGAAAACTCAATCCGGCAAAATTGCTTCCGCCGCCGGCGCATCCGATTACGATATCGGGATATTCGCCTACTTTTGCAAGCTGTTTTTTTGTCTCTTCGCCGATGATTGTTTGATGAAGCATTACGTGATTTAACACGCTTCCGAGCGAATAATTAATGTCGGGACTGTTCGCCGCAATTTCCACCGCTTCGCTTATTGCAATTCCCAGCGAGCCTGGAGAATCGGGGTCTTCAGCCAATATTTGCCTTCCCGATTGCGTTATAGTTGACGGCGAGGCTTCAACCCTTGCGCCGTGAAGCTGCATCATGGTTTTTCTGTAAGGCTTTTGATGATAACTGACTTTTACCATAAAAACCTGCAAATCGATTCCGAAATGCTGAGTTGCAATTGCGAGCGCGCTGCCCCACTGTCCCGCGCCGGTTTCCGTTACAATCTTTTTCACGCCCGCGCGTTTGTTGTAGTATGCCTGCGCTATCGCCGTGTTCGTTTTATGACTTCCCGCGGGGTTAACTCCTTCGTATTTGAAATAAATCTTTGCCGGCGTTCCTAAAAATTCTTCCAACCTAAAAGCGCGGTAAACCGGCGTGGGACGACTGATTGAGTAAATATCCAAAACTTCTTCCGGTATTTTGATGAATCGTTCGGAACTCATTTCCTGCATAATCAATTCTTCGGGAAAGAGCGGCGCCAAATCGTCGGGAGAAACGGGCTGCTTTGTTCCCGGGTGAAGCGGCATAGCCATAGGCGTCGGCATGTCGGGTAGAATGTTATAATATTCCGTCGGCATTTCGCTCGGGCTGAGATAAATTCTGTTGTCTTTCATTCTGTTGCTCCTTTAATATTTAGTGTTTGTTTATTGTGAAAAAATCAAAAAAAAAGCCGCGCTAAAAAATTGCACGGCTTTTAAAATAAAAAAACCGTGAACAGTCATCCGACTATCCACGGCTAAATACTTGCTATATTACGCTAGGACAGCGGATGGAAGTTCTGCCACTGGCGCCAATTATTTAAATTTACGTTATTTCTTTTCGTCAAATTCATGGTTGCAAAGATTGTGATTTTTTTTGTCACTGTCAAATATTTTTTTTCTTTTGAAATTAAACGTTAAATATTTTGATAAATAAATTTTGATTAATGAACGCCGATCAAAGATTTTTGAAGTTATCGGCAATCGGCGTTCATTAATTCTTCCTTATCGCAAAAAATTCTCCATTATCCATTTTCCATTCTCAATTACAAAATCGCGCCGCCCTAACCAAACAGCCGCGCCGTTCAAATCTACTCCTAACTCCTAGATTCTAACTCCTAAATTACTTGAGAAGAATCATCTTCTTACTCTCTGTAAACGTTCCCGCTTGAATTCTGTAAATATAAATTCCCGAAGAGAGTTCTTGCGCGTCGAACTTAGTTTCGTATCTTCCAGCCGTTTGTTTGGCGTTTACAAGCGCGGCGACCTCGCGCCCCAAGACGTCGTAAATCTTAAGCGTTACGAAGCCCGCCTCCGGTATTTCGTATTTTATCGTCGTCGCGGGGTTAAAAGGATTCGGATAATTTTGATAAAGAACGAAACCGCTCGGCGTTTGATTTTCTTCGTCGTCAACGCCGGTGATAGTCGTGCGTATTACGTAGGCGCTGTCTTTTCCGGGCCAATCGGTTAAGGGACTTAAATCTGTAACTATATCTGATTCTTCTTCGCCGCCTCCGCCGGGAATATCGTAAAAATGATAGCTTCCGCCGATATGGTCTTTGAAACCAATCATCGCGCCGATATCCGCGCCGCTAAAAGTTCCTTCCGCAACGTCGCCGTAAATAAATTCAATTTTGTCGCTTCCTTCGTAAAGCCTTACTTGAAAATTAACGCGGGTAGTAACGGACGCGTCGTAATAAGCGCGCATGTTTTCCCACTGAACGACAAAGACCCTTTCCGGCGCGGCTCCGAGCGTTTCATAACGAACGACTCCGCCCTGATCCGCGTTCAAATCTTCCCACCAAGGTCCGAGAGCCTTTGTCGGTCTTGCCGTTGAAGCGAGCGCGCCGTTTTGGTTTGCTCCGATATTTCCGATTTGGTCGGCTGTGGAAAGTCCCCGCTCGCTTCCGTTTGTTCCGGTTCCGAATTCCAGCCAGCCGTTTGTGCTCATCTGCGCTTTATCGTAAACGTATCCGTCGTATTCAAATTCAAACGGAAGGGAAACGCTTCTTTGAACGTCGTCGCCGTTGAACGACGAGCCGCCGCCGATAGGCTCGTATTTTTTATAAATCTTCTCAACTTCCGCCATAACAATCGTTGCCGCTTCGAACGTCGTGATTGTTTGGCGAATTGTATCGGTAGCGGGAAAATTCGCGTTGCCGAATCCGACCAACTCAAAAACATAATCTCCGAGTTCCGAAAGGATAGCGGTCGTTTCAAAATTAATTGTTTGCGATTCTCCGGCGCCGAGACAGCAAAAAACCTGCGCGTCGGTAAAAACGTTTTCTCCGCTCGGAGAATAGAGATTAGCCTCAATTTCGTAATTCTCCGTTTGGTCGAACGTTCCTTCGTTTGCAACAAAAGCCGAGAAAGACAATTCGCCGTTAACTAAAACGGAAGAAGGAACGTTGAACGGCTTAACGGAGATAAGATATTCCGGGTTGTAAATAAGCGGTCTTCTGTAAGCGCCGTTGCCGTGAGTCGCTACCCAAAGATTTCTGTTGGCGCGGGAAATATTCAGATCCATTGCCATAGTCGCTTCGGGAAGCCCGTCGTTAAAAGCGTTCCAAGCCGCGCCGCCGTCGGAAGAAACAAAAACTCCGAGATCGCTTCCGACGTAAACGTAATCCGAATTAAGCGGGTCTATCGCTACGGAAAGAGTCGGAACGTCGGCAAGCGTTCCCGTGATATCCGTCCATGAAGCGCCGCCGTTAACGGATTTGTAAATGTGTCCCGTTCCGTAACCGCCGAAAACCGCGTATATCGTTTCTTTGTCGTTCGGATCAATCGCAATATCCATCGGATATCTATCGGGTAAATCTTGCGTGACGTCAATCCATTCGGTTCCGTTTTCAGTTTTATAAATATGACTCCGCGTAACGACCGGCGCAGTTCCGGCGCAAACGTAATTCGGATCGGTCGCGGAAATTGCCATTGAAAGGATTTCGTTTCCGTCGAGATCGTTACTCGCGCGTCCCCACGAACTTCCGCCGTTTTCGGTTTTAAAAACCGCCGTCCTTCCGGCGTATAAAATATTGGGATTAGATTCGGAGATTACGTAAGGCGCAATAAACGCCGCGTCGCCGTATAAGCCGCTTGTTGCGTTACTGAACGTCGCGCCGCCGTTGATTGAACGAAGTATGTTGCCGTTTTGCGACGAACCGTAAACGATATCGTCGTTATTTGCGTTGACTGCGCTCCACGATCCGTCGCCTCCGATAACTCTTGTCCAAGACATTCCTCCGGAAAAAACAGCGGTGTTGTTATCCTGCAAACCGCCGAGCGCGAAATTGCCGTCGGTGTAAGAAGAAGAAAACCCGTTGTAAAATTGCGAAGTTTGCAAGCCGTATCCGATGTCGGTATAGCTCGAGCCGAAATTAGTCGAGCGATAAACGCCGCCGTCGCACGCGATGTAAAGAATATCGGGATTGTTCGGGTCGTGCGCAAAATTATGATGATCGACGTGCGGACCAGTTACCGTCGAAAGCGTCGTTCCGCCGTTTGACGATTTATAAATCTGAACGCCCGCTTGAACGATGCGGTTTTCGTCTTCGGGATGAACGGCTACCCAATGGGCGAAAAATCCTTGATAGCTCGCTACGTCAACGCTATTTACTCTGTTCCAATTCAAACCGAAATCGGTTGTTTTGTAAAGTCCTATTGCCGAAAGACTGTCGCACAAATCGGCGAAAACCACGTCGGGATTTGCTTTGAATTCGTCCATCAAAGTTTTGCCGGAAAAATCGGGAAGCGAATTAACTCTATCCCACGAGTCTCCGCCGTCGGCGGAACGATAAATTCCCGCGTCGGCGCTCCCCAAATTACCGGAAGAAATAAGAACTTTGCTTGTGTCGTTTGAATTAATAATAATGTCTTCCGCCATTTCCACGGTAAGAACTTTCGTCCAGTTTTCGCCGGCGTCGTACGAGCGGTAAACGCCTTCGGAAGTTGCGGCGAATATTGTATTCGCGTTTAGCGGATTGATTTTAATATCTTGAATTCCGCGTCTCTGGTCGAAAGACCAGTCGAGACTTTTCGTCCAACTCGCGCCGCCGTCAATTGTTTTAAGAATCCCGATTCCGTAGCTGCCGCGCGAAGTGCGCCAAACGTATCCGCCCGCAGACTGTTGATAGCCGTATGTTTCGCCCGTGCCGATAAACATTTTCAAAGAATCGTTTGGGTCGATAGCGATTGCCATAACGCCGAGAGTGGGAAAGCCGGTAACCACGCGTTCCCATCCGCCGCCGGAAGTCGGATCGTATTTTCTCCACAACCCGCCGGTTGCCGCGCCTGCGTATAGCGTATTGGAATTCTGCGGATTTACCGCCAAGCTGATTGTGCGTCCGGGAATGTTCAAAGGTCCTTTCGCTTCCCACGGCGCAACGTCTTTGCCGGAAAGGGTTATTTCGTTCATGCTTTTTTTCGTTTCGGCGAACGCTTTCATAA
Organism: Chlorobiota bacterium; assembly: GCA_013151245.1. Lineage (GTDB taxonomy): Bacteria > Bacteroidota > Ignavibacteria > Ignavibacteriales > Melioribacteraceae > JAADIR01. The sequence continues at coordinate 3,690 of JAADIR010000216.1, read as the reverse complement.
ATTTATCTTTCGGGATATCCTTTGCGGGATAAGCGCGCGAGCGGTTCCAAAAATCCAACGCCTGCGCCGCGCCCGATTCTTCGAGTTTTGAAATTGTTTTACCGTTTGAAATGTTTTGATTTACGTACGCTGTTTTGAAATAAGAATAATGAAGCGGTAAACGCCGCGACAAATAAGACGAGATTTGCTTTTTTCAAGATTTCCCCCATTTGAAAAATATAAAAAGAGTTTAATAAAAATAGCGAATTGGAGAAGAAGAAAAAAACGAAACAAATTCACGAATACAATAGCGCCAATAAAAAACGAGAGAATGGTTGAATGACTGAATGGATTAGAAACTGAGCTTTTAGGTTATTGGATATCCAACTATCCATTCGTCCAATATTCCGCTATGAATCGAATTTTTTTCGTCTCGATAGTTTCACTTCCCCGCGGCGTTTCTTTTGGGAAAGTCGTTTTTCTTTCGCGGCTTGCGTCGGTTTTGTTTTAACGCGTCGTTTGGGCTTCTCCGCCGCTTTGATAAACAAGGCTTTTAAACGTTCGAGCGCGTCGGTTTTATTTTTTTCTTGATTTCTGTAACGCCGCGCGGCGATAATCAATTCGCCGTCGTTCGTTATTTTATTCCCCGCTGTTCTTTTCAACCGTTTGAAAAAATCTTCGGAAAGTTTGAGCGGTTTTAAGTCCAAACGCAAACGAACCGCCGTTTCAACTTTGTTTACGTTTTGTCCGCCGGGACCGGAAGCGCGAAAAGTCTCGAACAAAATCAGAGAATCGTCGATGGAAATATTTTTATTGATTTTCATCGTTTAGCGTTTTTAATCATTTTAATTATCCTCGGATCTATCGTCAATTCGGGAAACATTTTTTTGACTTCGGCAATTATTCGTTCCGCTTTATCGACGCGACCGTATTGAACTTCGTAAACGGCGCGGTTTACGCGGGTTGAAAAAATCGTGCGTCTGATTACGTCGGCGTAATCGTCTTTTTGTTGGGGAAAGCGGAGTTTGAATTTCATTTCCGTTTCGGGAACGTATTCTTTTCCTTTAACAATTTTGAAAAGGAAATGATACGGAACCGCGAAAAATCCTTCCGGCAAAACGAACTCGCCGCGCCGCATTTCGTTTTCAAACAATTCGGGACCGATAAACGCTTCCCGCTTGCCGTAGTCAACGGTTACTATTCCCGCCATGATTCTCTTGTAAAACTTATCGAGCAGAGCGGAGTTGTAATTTTCGTCCCGCTCAAACGGTTGAACCGCTTTCAGAAATCCGTTTACGTCTTCTTTTAGTTTAACAAATATTCCCGGATATTCCGTTTCCAACTGATGATAATACCACGAGCGGCGTAAAAGCTCTTTGTCCACAACGCGAACGTCGGGACGAAAATTTTCAACAAACCGGAAATAGTAAGAAGGGGAAACCCAATAATCCCACTGATAGCTTAAAATGACCGCGTTTTTTGGAACCGACGAAAGAACGGCTTTTGTGTAATCTTCGTAAACGTAAGTTCCGCTTCTGTCGGTTTTCGAAAAATTAATAACAAGAACAATTCCAACAAGCGCGCCCGCCGCGGCGAACGACAATTTTGTCTTTCCGAATTTTTCAAAAAGAAACGCGAATCCGTAAGCGCCGAAAAACGCGAGCGAAACGTAAGCGAGAAGAAAATACGTGTCGAGATCGTGAATGTCGTAATTGATTGAATAGAAAACCGTCGCGAAAAAATTTATCAGAAAAAAATAAAACGCTTTTCTATTTTGTTTGAAAGCAAACCATAATCCGACGATTACCGGAATCAATCCGAGATAGGCGAATTCGCTCGGGAGATTTCCGAAAAATTCCGCGAGATGTTTTTTTGCCGCGTCGGACGAAGAGAAAAGCCAAACGCGGTATTGCTTGCCCGAAACGTGACGGAAAAAGTTTTCGAAGTTAACCGGATTTCCCCAATTCAGCAAAGGGCTTTGCGCGGCGCGCAGCGGTAAATAGGCGTAAATTAAAGCCAGAATGGGAAAGAAAGCCGAAAGCATCAATCCGATTTGCTTAAAAGACTTGCCGGAAAACTTTTCTTTCGCGAAGTAGAGAAACGCCGTTCCGGGTAAAATCAAAATAGTAGTCATGTGATTTGAAAACCCGAAAGCGAGAGCAACCGCAAACAGCATCCAGTATTTCAGATTTTCTTCTTTGTTTTCGCAAAAATAGGCTTTCAATAAAAAGAAAATAACCGCGTTCGTTAATAAAATGTGAAGCGAATAAACTTCAACCGACGCGCTCTGTTTCCAATACGTAACGCTGAACGCCAATAATAATCCCGCCGAAACAGAAACGACGCTTTTCAGATCGCCGCTCAACGCGATTTCCTTTACCGTTTCTTTGCTCTTTTTCTTTTTTCCTTTGCCGGTTGAAAGCAAGACGGTTTCATGAGTGTCCAAAATCATCCGCGCGGAATTTACAAACAGAACGACGGAACCCGCGGTAAATAACGCGGCGAGAAGGTTTGCCTGATAAACCGCGGAAAACGGCAGGGGAAGCAGACTCCACAAATATCCCAGCATCGTAAAAAGCGGATAGCCGGTCGGATGCGCTATTCCCAAAATTATCTGCGCCGTCGTCAATTCGCCGGAATCAATTTCAACTATTCCCGGCGCAAGAGTAAGAAGATAAACGGCTAATACAAAAAGTCCCGTTATTTCGGCGTAATATTTTTTTATTATTTCCATTCCTTTTCCGTTAACAGTTTCTTAATATCTTTGAACGGAATCGTAAGTTCCGTATGCCCCATGGCGTAAGGCGCGATTTCGTAAGCGTTGAAATGGAAAACTATTCCGTCTTTTAAAATCCCGAAATTGTCGTTCAGTTTGAACTTGTCTCCCTCAAACCAATAACCGAGTTTTTTCAGCGATTCGCCGGAAGGAATTTTCTTTTCTTCCCTAAAAAGTTTTTCCGCTGTTAGGTTCAGTTCGTTTTCAGATCCCGGTTTGAATACGTCGGAAAGTTTTATTTGGTTGCCGTCGGCTAAATTAAATGAATAATAGTTCACGAACGTGTTGGGATGCGCGCCGCCGGTTTGAAGAAACATTTCCGATTTTACGGTAACGACGTTTTCTCCGACATAAACCGGCTCAATATCGGCGGCGATTTGCCACGGGATAAAATAATCGTCAAACTCTTTTATCATCTCGCGATATTCCGAAAAAAATCTTTGAGAAAGAGTATCCAAATCCGCGTCGCTTTCCGCGTCTCCGGCAAAATCGGCGAGCGGTTTGAGTTTGAGCGTATCGACAAAGGAGTTCAACGCTTCGGCGACTTTTTGGTTTTTCGGAAAAACGAATTCGGGATATTCAATCAAAACGGAAACCGTTCTCGAAGAATCTCCGAAAGTTTTGCTTCTTTCGAATTCTTTTACTTTGAATCGCAAAGCTACGCCGCCGCTCTCTTTTGTGGAGCATGCGAACGACGTCAACAGAATTGAAAACGCCGCAACTATTAAAGCTATTCTTCTCATAATATTTACGCTCCTTAAAATAATGAAGCAATTTACTTTTTATTGAAAATCTATGCAAAACGGAATTATTGTTCTTTTAATAATTACCGCAATATTTAAGTTGGCGAATTAAACAAAAGGGAAATGTTTTAGTCTGAGGCCGCGGCGTTAAAACCGCTGAACCGCTGAGTAAATGATAATATATTGATCGGC
>JAADIR010000006.1 GCA_013151245.1 Chlorobiota bacterium | reverse complement strand
TTCGCTCTAAAATGGTCGTTTCTGTCATTGCGAGGTGTTTTTTACCGAAGCAATCTGTTGATTTTAAGCTGAATTCAAAAGAGCGCTTCGCACAGCTCGCAATGACAATCATCAATTATTGCTTTTTAGAGAGGACTCATTATTTTTTGAAAATATCGACAAATATTAAAAATAGTCGCTCTTTTTTTGAATAAAGGCAAGCGCCTTTATTGGGGACTTAAACCTACCGCCGTTAGCGACGCGACTTTTTTGGTGGTAATTGTTCGTTTATCCGCCGCGGCGGATTGTAGTTAAGGTTGGACGGCTTATCGGCAACGCCGTTAGTTGACAGCGCTTGCATAAAATAATAAATATAAATGTCCGAGATTTCTTATTTTATGTTAGTCAATAAATAAACGTTTGAGAGAATAAATGAATTTATCAAATTTTGAAAAAGACAATATCAAAAAGAGGATTGTTGAAAAGTTACGTTTTCAAGAAGAAATCAAAAAGATAGTAATTTTCGGTTCATTTTTAAGCGATAGCAATCCAAACGATATTGACGTAGCCGTTTTCCAAAATAGTAAAGAGAATTATTTACAATTATCTTTAAGGTATAGGAAAGCGGTAAGAGAAATTTCAAAAAGGATACCGATTGATATTATACCGATAGTAACAAATAAATCCAATGATTTTGTGTTAAACGAAATCGAAAGTGGAGAGGTGGTTTTTGAAAGAGGACGCTAAACAGTGGATTAAATATTCGGAGGAAAATTTAGAAGCCGCTAAAATTTTACTCGACAGTAACCTTTACAATCCAGCCCTTTTCAACATACAACAATCTATTGAAAAATCATTAAAATCTTTGTTTATTGAGTATGGCATTAAGTTAAAAAAAACGCATAGTATCGGTGAATTAAAAAACATATTAAGCGATGAGAAGATTTATATTGAATTGGAAGATGATGAATGTGATTTTTTGGATAGTATCTATTTACCCACAAAATATCCGGTTGGAAGCGTCTTGCCGGATTTCTCCCCCGATTACGAAATAACAAAGGATTGCCTTACAATTGCACAGAAAGTATTTGAAGAAATTAGCGATAGATTGACCGGATAGTCAACTAACCCGCTTTTCCACCCGCCTCCCGATAAAAAAGCATCGGGGAAAACGGCGCCGCTATACCCGCTTCAAGAATTTTACGCTTTACAATTGTTAACATTATTGTTAACTTTCTCTTGTGAGAAAAATTGTATTTTATAAAACATTGAAAGGAAATAATCCGGTTAGGACTTTTCTCAACACTTTATCTGATAAACAAGCTAAAAAAATTGCTTGGGTTTTGAGATTAGTTCGCGACTTAAATTTTGTTCCTAAAGAATACTTTAAGAAATTAGTCAATACAGATGATCTTTGGGAAATCAGAATTCAGAGCGGAAACAATATTTTTAGAATTCTTTGTTTCTTTGAAAAAGGAAATTTAATTGTTTTAACTAATGGTTTTGTTAAAAAGACACAAAAAACTTCAAATAGAGAAATTAAGTTGGCTGAAAAAAGAAAACGAGAATATTTAACAAGGAATAAATAATGGATGATTTAGAAGAATATATTAAAGAGAGAAAAGCGAAAAGTGAAGATTTCGCAAAAGATTTTGAAAAAGGTTATGATAATTTTAGAATCGGATATCTACTAAAGCAAGCAAGGAAAACTGCAGGAATAACACAAGAACAATTAGCTTTCAAGCTAAAAACAAAGAAATCGGCAATATCAAGAATAGAAAATCACGCAGATGATATTAGATTATCTACTCTAAAAAACTATATCGAAGCCTTAGATAGAAAATTAGATATTAATATTTTATAGCGTACGGATATAACCCGCTTTTCCACCTGTCCCCCGATAAAAAACACCCCGACAAAAAGCATCGGGATAAATCGGGACAAGTTGTTTTTTATTGCATGCCGCGCGTATTGCTTTTTTATTACACAGCGGTAAAGAAATTTTGAAGATTAATTTAAGAATGAATGAAAAATTTAAATCGATTGAACCGAAATAACTTTTGTTATGCTCAAAATTCCAATTTTCCATCCGTCTCCGCTGCGCTTCGCCGAGATAAATTATCAATTTTCCATTATCCATTGCGGTTTACCGCGCTATGTCCATTACTTTAAAACGTTTTTTCTAATTCAAGCATTTTCAGATATGTTTTCTTTGTCGCATTGAAAGCTCCTTTTTTACGCTATCGTAAATTCATGAAATCCCTTTTCCATGAAGCATTACACAGGAACTTTAATTTGGCGGGGAATGTATGAACGTTTGCGCGCGTAGAAAATAATGTTCCGGTTTTTTCGTGTATGAGTTTCGTCGCTGCGTTATATTTAGTATCCGTTAATTTTTGAGGATTTGAAATTAAAATTATTTTTTCCGTAAAATTTGTTTTGCTCGTCGCGATGTTTTCCGTTGCCGCCGGAAACGTTAAAACAATCGCGCAGAAAAGCGAAAGAGAACCGCCCAACGTAAAATTTTCAGTTCCGTGGCTGGCGGCGCAGTTAATTCCTTCGCCGCAGTGGCGGACAACCGGAAACGGAGCTTCGTTCGGTTTTCAGTGGCAGGTTACGCCGCTTCTTTTTTCATACGGGATCAATAAAAAAGTTTCTCAATGGCGTTATTTTGTGGTTGATCCGGTAGCCAGGCAAAGCGGTTCTTTCGAGATTTATTTTTCGCCGGAATATTTCAATCGCGCCGAAAGGTTCAAAGACAAATGGATTTTTTCATACGGCGCGCGCGTTTATTTTCCGTTGTGGCAGAAAGGGGAATATTTATCCGCCTCCGCGGGAGTTTCGTATTTCAACTTCAACGGAAGAAACGGACTCGCTTACGAAGCCGGATTTTATCTCTTCGCGGGATTCGTCGGTTTTCAGACAAGCTACGCTCCGGAGTTCGTTGAATCAAAATGGCGTTTTACAATCAGACTGCGGGCGTTTTGATGAAAAGATTATCAATAAGTTTCCTTTTGATTTTAGCCGCGCTGGTTTTCGCGGTTTCTTGCACCGCGCTTAAATCCGCGGGAAGCTCCGTCGGGCGAAGCGTCGGTTCAATTTTCAAAACTCCCGCGAAAGTTGAGAACAAAATTACAAATCCCTTCCGGAGCGACGCGCGTCTTTCCGTTCTGTGGATAGGACACGCGACCGTTTTGATTCAGATTGACGACAAATTTGTTTTAACCGATCCTGTTTTCACTTCCACCGTGGCGATGCTTTCAAAGCGTATGATTGAACCGGGAATAGAACCGGAAAATCTTCCGCCGATAGACGCCGCTTTAATTTCGCACATGCACGTTGATCATCTTTCGTTCGGTTCGCTTTCGATGATTGAATCTAAAATTAAAAATCTCGTTGTTCCGGAAAACGGGCTTCAATACATTCCTAATTTTAATTTTGAAATGTTTGACCTTAAAAAAGATTCTTCAGTCAATTTTAACGGCTTGAAAATAACCGCGGCGCCTGCGGTTCATAACGGCTGGCGTTACGGGTTAGACGCTTTTTTTGACAACAAGAGTTATACCGCTTATGTTATCGATTATCACGGCGTTCGGGTTTATTTCGGCGGCGATACGGCATACGACTCAACGCTTTTCAAACAAACCGCAGAAAAATTTCCCGGAATCGATTTGGCGCTTTTGCCGATTGCTCCAATACATCCGCGCGAATACAGCAAAGCGCATCACGCCGATCCGGCGGAGGCTTTGAAAATTTTCAAAGATTTACGCGCCAAAAAATTTATCCCGATTCACTTCGACACTTTTCCAGAATCTTACGACGCCCTCAACGAAGCGCCGCTGTTGTTAAAACAAGAGCGAAAAAAAATGGGAATTCCCGATGAAGATGTTATCCTATTAAAAATCGGCGAACAGACAGTTATTATTCCCAAATAGAAATTTGCGCGCGTATAAAAATAACGGTAATAATTTTAATTGGAGGCGTTATCAAAAGCAACAACGCCTTTTCGGGATTTCTTACTTACTCATGTTACGCAAAAATAAATTCATCCCAAAAAGTTCGCTGGAAATTTTACTCAATAATATTTTTTGGTTTATGCTCGTTTTATTTTCTCGCGCTTTTGATTAGTACAAAATTAAAAAGATTTCTCGACTCCGTCCGGCAACTGCCGGGCGTAGCGGAGAAATCTTTTGTCGAATAATTTTTCATTCCTTCGGGATTATTAATTGATACTCTATATATTAATAAACGCCGAAGGCGTGGTATTATTATAGAAACATTGTCAACAGCAAAAGGAAACTCCGAAGGAGTGATATTATTCAACAGTCAAGAAAACTTCAATTAAATAACCTTTATTTTTTTTACCGCTTGTTATACAAAATTAATTATGCGCAATATGAGTTAATATATATAATTTAGTATTTTTAGAAGTTAAATTTTACTCGTTGAAAAATATTTAGGGCAGTTAATGATTAATCTGGACAGAAATGAAAATAATTACGGACCGGCTCCTGAATGTTACAATGTTTTACGCCGCGCCGACATAGAACATCTCAGTTATTATTCGGTTGCATATCGCAAAGGTTATAAAAGCATTCTCTCACAACGCTTGTCGGAAGATTTTAATATCGATGAAAAGCGGATTGTTCTTGGATACGGAGCCGAAGATTTGCTGAAGCAAGTTGTTCAATGTTATTTGAATGAAAACGAAAAATTGATGATTCCGTCGTACTCGTGGTGGTATTATAAAAAAATCGCTTCCGAAGTCGGAGCCGTAAACGTTGAATATCCTCTTATTAAGAAAGAGGACGAATTTGTTTACGACGTAGAAACTTTCATAAAAATTTACAGGGACGAAAAGCCGAAAGTTCTTTTCATCAGCTCGCCCAACAATCCCACCGGAAACAGAATTGAGAACGATCAGTTAATCGCCATTCTCGAAGAAGCGAAAGATTCCGTCGTGGTTCTCGACGAAGCGTATCTTTATCAAGATACAAACGAACTGGTTCTTGAAGCGCTTGATAAATATCCGAACTTTATTGTATTGCGGACTTTTTCTAAATACTTTGCGCTTGCCGGCGTAAGAATAGGCTACGGCTTGCTCGGCAAGAACCACGATCCGTTAAGCAGTTTTGCAAACAGATATTTGGGCTATAACCGTCTTTCCGAAGAAATTGCCATCGCCGCCTTAGACGCAAAAGAATATTACAAGGGAATTGCGAAAAAGATGGACGACGATAAAAAAAGTTATTACAAAGAACTCGGTAAAATCGAAGGATTCACGGTTTTTAAATCCGAGGCAAATTTTGTGCTTGTTGAAATACCGGAAGAAATCAAGGATTCGCTCAAATCTTTTCTTACGCAAAGGGAGATAAACATTAAATTCATGAACGAAGACGCTTTGAATAAGCACTTGCGCATAACCCTCGGAACTCAGGAAGAAAACAGAAAAGTAATTGACGCCATAAATGAATTCGCTTTGGTAAATGCTTAATAAATTACTTGCCGAATATAAAGGTTCTCTAAAAAAACTTGAGGTCGAAGAAGTTCTCGACCTTATTTTTTATAGACCGCTGGCTTTCCTGCTGGTTAAAATAATTTTCCGAACCGGAATAACGCCGAACCAGATAACGCTTGGAGCGATTCTTTTTGCGATTGCCGGCGGAATTATTTTCGCTCAAGGAGGAAAAGAAAACTTTTTTATCGGCGCACTTTTTTTTATGGCGTATAATATTTTTGATTGCGCCGACGGGCAGCTTGCGCGTCTGAAAAAAAACGGATCTTCGCTCGGCAGAATCATTGACGGCTTTGCCGATTATATCGCGGGAATTTCCGCTTATCTCGCAATCGGTTTCGGGTTTGCAAATCATTCGACCGATCCGGATTTCTATTGGACGCTTACTCTGCTAGCCGCCGGAACCAATATCGTTCACGCTATCACGCTCGATTATTACAGAAACAGATATCTCGATTACGCATTGAACCGCAACGGCACGCTCGACGCTGATTTGAAACAACATTATGATTCTTACAATGAGATATCAAAGAAAAAAGGTTTTTATTTTCAAAAACTTCTCTACAAAATTTATTTCGGTTATTCGAAAATACAACTGCTTTTCGTTTCCAAATCTTCCGATAAAAAGATTCGGAAGTATGACAGAGAAGCGTTCTTAAAGTATAATAAAAAAATGATTTGGTTTTGGACGTTTATCGGTCCCACAACCGAATGGACTTTGTTTATCGGCGCGGCGCTTTTCAACAGTATCGACTTCTTTTTCTGGGGAATGATTATGTTCGCCAACGCGGTTGCTTTCGCTTTGGTAGCCGGACAAGTATTTGTGAATTTTTTAACGACAATTGACGATTAAAATTTATGAAAGCAATTATTCTTGCCGCCGGAACGGCTTCCCGCCTGCGTCCCTTAACGGACAACACGCCGAAGTGTTTGTTAAACGTCGGGAACAAATCGATTTTACAAAGAACAATTGAAAATCTCCTTTCCAACGAAATTGATGAATTCGTTATTGTTACCGGTTATCTCGGCGGAATGATTGAAAAATTTGTCGCCGAAAATTTCCCCGATTTGAAAGTCGTTTTTATTCATAACGAAAAATATTCTTCTACAAACAACATCTATTCGCTTTGGATGACAAAAAAACATGCGCTGAACAACGAGATATTTCTGCTCGACAGCGATATTGTCTTTGATTCAAGAATTGTCGGACTGTTGAAAAACTCCGGCTATGAAAACTGTCTCGCCGTTAAAACCGGAATTGAGTTGAGCGACGAAGAGATTAAAATTACCGTAAACAAAGACAACTCCATTTCCGAAATAAGCAAAACCGTGGAGCTTTCGCGCGCGCTGGGGGAATCGATTGGAATTGAAAAATTCGGGAAGCGATTTGTAGAAAATCTTTTCGCGGAGTTGGATAAAATGATTCTCGATGAAAATCTTTCGAACGTTTTCTACGAAGCGGCTTTCGAACGGCTTATCCGGAAAGGGAAGGAAATTTATTCCGTTTCCGTGGAAAATTTGAAATGCTTGGAAATAGATTTCCCCGAAGATTTCGAACGCGCCGCCGTTGAAGTTTTGGAGATGAAGTAAAATACATTCATCCGTTCGATAACTTTTCCGCCCGTTAAGCCGCTTTTTCAACATAGTTTGACTTTTTGATGATAACAATTACACAAACTACCACACTGTTCTCTCTAACCAGTTGTTTTATTAACTTATAACGGGACGGCAGCGGCGGCGGTTCTATAATTGTCAATCGGGAATAATAATCGTAATTTTGTTTTAAATAAAGAAACGAATTTATGTTTGATTCCATTTATCAGGACGACACAATAGCCGCAATTGCAACGCCGTTCGGCTCAGGCGCAATAAACGTTATTCGCGTTAGCGGAAAAGAAGCGTTCGAAATTGTCGCGCGGCTTTTTTCGCCGAAACTCGATTTTGCCGAAATCAAATCGCACACGATCCATTATGGAAAAATATCCGACGAAAACGGAAAAGTGATAGACGACGTCTTGATTTCGGTTTTCAAAAATCCGCGTTCCTACACGGGCGAAGATTCGGTTGAAATCAGTTCGCACGGAAGTCCTTTTATAGCGCAAAAGATTGCAGCCGCGTTAACCGCCGGCGGTTGCCGGCTTGCGGAACCGGGCGAGTTTACGAAGCGCGCTTTTATGAACGGCAAAATGGATTTGGCGCAAGCCGAAGCGGTCGCCGATTTGATAAACTCCCGCGCCGAAGCCTCTTTGCGGGGCGCGCGCAATCAGCTCGACGGAATTCTTTCGGCAAAAATTAACGATTTGAGAAAAATGTTAATCGACGTCTCCTCCCTTGTTGAACTCGAACTCGATTTCGCCGAAGAGGATATTGAATTTCTTTCTCTGAAGGAAGTGGACGAGAAAATCGACGCGGTTATTTCGGAGATCGATTTGCTGCTCAAAAGCTACTCGTTCGGGAAAGTGATGCGGGACGGCGTGAACGTTGCGATAGTAGGCGAACCGAACGTAGGAAAATCTTCTCTGCTTAATTATCTCCTGAAAGAATCGCGCGCAATAGTAAGCGATATTCCCGGCACAACCCGCGACGTAATTATCGAAGAGGTTTCGATTGACGGAATATTGTTCAAACTTTTCGACACCGCCGGACTCCGTTCCGCGAAAAACGAAATTGAACGCGAAGGCGTTTTCCGCAGTAAGGAAACGGTGAAAACGGCGGATATGATTCTATTTATGACGGACGCATCCGAGCCTTTCCCCGAAAAATTGTTTAAAACCGTCGCGGAATTGATAAACAAAAAAAATATAATCAAAGTTTTTAACAAGGCGGATTTGATTGACGAACCCGATATTTTGCGCGGCGGAGTTTTAATTTCGGCTAAGTTCGGCGATGGAATAGACGAACTGTTCCGAAGGATGAAAGAAAAAGCGACGTCCGCCGGAACTTACAGCGAAAAGAGCGCGGTGGTTTCAAACGTTCGTCATTTCGACGCTCTGAAAAAATCGAAAGATTTTTTATTGAAAGCAAAAGAAACAATAGCAAATAATTTCACGGGTGAATTTATCGCTGCGGATATGCGCAACGCCGAATCCGCGCTTGGAGAAATAATCGGGAAAGTAACCGCCGACGATATCCTCAATAATATCTTCGAAAATTTTTGTATCGGGAAATAATTCACCGGTTAGCTAATAATGAAAATATATTGACATTAGGCACACATTTTTTTATTATATACTATGAAAAAATTCAGTTGGAATAGTAATAAAAACATTGAATTAAAAATTGAACGGGGAATATCATTTGAAATAATTCTTTCTCAAATTGAAGGAAAGAAAGTTCTGGATATTATAGAACATACAAATAAAGAGAAATATCCGAATCAGAAAATATTTATTGTTGAGTATAATAATTACGCGTATTTAGTTCCTTTTGTTGAAAGTTCTAGTGAGATATTTTTAAAGACTATTATTCCAAGCAGAAAAATGACGAAAAAATATATCAAGGAAATTAAAAATGGAAAAGTTAAATAAATACGAAAAAGAATTGGAAGCTTCAATCGCCGCCGGCGAATGGAAATCGGTTAAAAATGTAAAATCGAAAATCAATGAATATTCGGAAATTGCAAAGAACACATTGAAAAAAGATAAACGCATCAACATAAGATTATCCGAAAGAGATTTGCTGATGCTGAAAGCCAAGGCGGTTGAAGAAGGCATCCCCTATCAAACCCTTATTACAAGCGTGCTTCATAAGTATTTATCGGGAAAGTATTCTATTCAAGTTTGAGTCGTTTTTTCTTTGCAAAAAACATTCAACAAAGCCGCGCCAATAAAAAACAATAAACTTTGGAAATTATTCTATCTATTTCATTGAACCGTTTGATCACACAACCAATTACGCGAAGCAAATTACCTAATTACAAAACCTTCTCATCCGGCACAATTCCGGTTTATTTCTCGATTCTTTAATCTCCCGCTAAAACCGTATTGCGTTTAGACTTCGCTACGCCGAAATAGCATTTAAATTAAATAATCATCCCTTAAGTAATTTTTAAATCTGTTAAAAATTACTTCGACAATTTTTGCATTATTTCACTAAAAACTCTGTCCGTAATATTTATACATTTCTCTGTTATTTCATAGTCGGGAGAATAATCCGGTAATGCGCTTCCGATGGGATATTTCGTCGGCAAGTAAATACTATCTAAAAGCTCGCATTCATCGTCGGCAATATTTATTACAATATTGTTTTTGAGTAGCAAATTTTTCAATTCCGAAACGCTATGCGACTTCTTTAATTTAATTCCGCGTTCAATAAATAATGCTTTCAATAATTTTTCAACGGCTTGCTGAACATTTTGTAATGCAGGATTGAACAAACTGC
>JAADIR010000188.1 GCA_013151245.1 Chlorobiota bacterium | reverse complement strand
ACAGTAAGCGTGACGAAGCCTTTCGCGGCGAAGCCCGATTTTTGGGCGAAGCCGGAATTCAGTTCAAATCAATTCCTCTATCTCGTGACTACGCCTTTGCAGGCAAGGCTTCAAACATTTTCCCAAGAACAGTAGCGGGACGAAGCCTTTCGCGGCGTAGCCCGTTTTTTGGGCGAAGCCGGAATCCAGCTCAAATCAATCCCTCCATCGCGTGACTACGCCTCTGCAGGCAAGGCTTCAAAAATTTTCCCAAGAACAGTAGCGGGACGAAGCCTTCACACAAACGACAACGCGGTTTAATTTGAAACGAATAGTTTATAATGAAAAATGAAATATCGTCATGTTTACTCTGCGGTCGGAAAAATTAAAACGGCGTTTTGTAATAGACTAAAAAATTCTTACTTTATTCCAGAGATATTTTAATCTCAAAAATTATTCGGAGAAAATGATGAGACAAGAAGAAACTAAATTTCTCAGAATTGTTCGCTTGGCGGCGCGAGTTTTAAGCGCGTTTCTTTTATTTATTATTTTTCTCTTTTTTTTCGGCGAAGGTTTTCCGAATCCTACTACTTTAACCGCAAAGGAATTATTGCTTTTTGCGGCTTTAATAATTATGGCGGCGGGACTGATTATTTCAGTTAAGCGGGAGCTGCACGGCGGCGTCATTACAATTATCGGATATCTGTTTTTTGCGGTTGTGAACAAAAGCGTTGTTGCCGGTCCGATATTCCCAATGTTTTTTGTCGTCGGACTTCTTTATATTTTCCATTGGTGGAAATGGGGAAGACTGACGTAAATAATTGCCGTTAAAACAACAACTGCAGTAAAGCCACTGTTATCGCGACGAAGAAAATTCCCAGCGCAAAAATTACGTTGTCGCTTAAGCCGTGGCGGCTTGCTTTGGGAGGCATGTTATTCTTCCTTTAATTTAAGTTTGTTTTGCTTTTTCTTCATTTCTTCCAAAATAGGAAAGACTATTTTTTTAAGTCTGTCTTGTGTAGTATTAAAATCGAAAGGTTTCAATATGTAATATTGAATTCCTTCGCTCAATAATTGTTGAATAACCGATTTATCGCCTACGGCGCTCATGATGATAATTGTCGAGTCGCTGAATTTTTCTAACTTCTTAAATTCTTTGATAAATTGAAGTCCGTCCATTTCCGGCATTGTGATATCGAGACAGATGAAATCGGGCTCAATCGAAGGAATAACTTCAAGAGCTTCTTTTCCGTTGGAAGCCGTAGCCACTTCAATGCGGAAAGTTGTTTTTATAAGAATTGATAAAAATTTTCTCGTTTGTTCGTCGTCGTCAACAATTAAAAATTTAGCCATGTTAAACTTTATGTTTATGGAGTAGTTTGCCTGCAATGTCGGCAATTTCCGAATAACCGGCGTGGAAATCGCGGATTGTTTTTTCCAGACGATAAATCTTATACGATTCCATTGACTCGGAACCGCCGAGCAGCCAGTTTATATCGCATCCTAGACGAAGAAGCTTTGCAAGAATCTTAGAACCCGGCTCCCGCTTTCCGCTAACGTATTGCTGCAGCTGCTGGGGGGAAATGTTCATTGCGACCGCCAAAGCTTTAAGCGTGCCGTATTTCCTTTTGGCAAAAATGCGTATTCTGTTGCCGATTCCGACGCTCAGTTTTTCATCGTCAAAAAGATTGTAGTTTTCCGAATCATCCTCGTCGAGCAATCCCAAATCAAATTGGTAAGAATCAAGTATCTCTTTGATGTTTTCGTAAAGTTCTCTGTCGATATCGCCGGAGTCATTTAAAAGAAGATGAAGAACGGAGCGTTTGATATCAAGCTGTTCGGCTAACCAGCTCTCTTTTACGTTGAGAGCCTCGAGTTGTGATTTAATATCTTCGCGTCTTTTCAAAGGAAATCCCATTATTAATAATAAAAAATTTACCTTAATTAACGCAAATATATACTTTTATTTGAAAACTTTCACGGTTTTGAAAGCAGTTGCTTAATTTGGGCGAGAATTTATTTTGCAGAAACTCAATTAATTTCCATAATTATTTTTATTCGAAATATGAAATATCTTTTGCAGCGTAAGAAGAATACGGTATTTTAGATATTGTAAATCGTTTGACATCTGAAGCGAAAACAACTAACTAAACGAACGATTTTTGACGCAAAAAATTTTGACCGTTTCCTTGACTTAAAAACAAATAACAGATATATTTAAATGCTATGAAAAAGAAACTATTCAAAATCTCAATCTTTTTTCTTTTACTCTCGACGGTAACTCTTTTTGCCGGAGCTGTTTTAATCAGTTTTACCGCTGAAAGCGACGGCGAAAACATTCTTCTTAAATGGACGACTACAAACGAAACTAATCTGCACTATTTTGTCGTCGAAAGAAAACCGGTCGGCGGAAGTTTCGGTTTGGTCTCTCAGCCAATCCAAGCGAAGGGGGATAATTCGGAGTATGAGTTCACGGACGAAAATGCTTTCAAAGCAAGCGACGTACTTTTCATTTACAGATTAAAGATTGTTGAGGTTGATAATCACGCTTCATATTCAGGCGAGGTTTCCGTTTCACACAGCGTATCAAGCGTAAAGAGAACCTGGGGCAGTATTAAAGCTCTTTTTAGATGATTCAATTTCTCTTGCCTTTCTTAAAAATATATTCTTAAAAATCCTTATGCTTCAATTCCCGAAACAAGTATATTTAGCCTCGAAATCGCCGCGTAGAAGAAAATTACTCAAGCAAATCGGGTTAAAGTTCAAGTCTTTTTCCGTTGATTTGGACGAACGCTTTTTTGAGAATGAATCTCCAACTAAGACGGTTAAAA
The DNA here is from genome assembly GCA_013151245.1 of Chlorobiota bacterium. GTDB lineage: Bacteria > Bacteroidota > Ignavibacteria > Ignavibacteriales > Melioribacteraceae > JAADIR01. The sequence goes on along the minus strand of JAADIR010000188.1, from coordinate 7,403 downwards.
GATTAGCCGATGAAAAGCTTAAAGCCGCAACAGAATTAAAAGAGGAAGGTATATTTATTACCGCCGATACAATTGTCGTCGTCGAGAATAAAATAATTGGCAAGCCTAAAAATAAAAAAGACGCCGTAAGATTGCTTAAAATGTTAAGCGGAAAAAAGCATACTGTTTATACGGGAATAGCCGTCGCCGAAAAACCGGGAACGCTGAAAATTGTTGACTGCGTTAAAACGGACGTTTATTTCAGAGACCTGAACGAAAAGGAAATTAAAGATTACGTAAACGGCGGAAGCCCTATGGATAAAGCGGGCGCATACGGCATCCAAGATGATTTCGGCGCGGTGTTTATCAAAAAAATAAACGGCTGTTATTACAACGTCGTCGGGCTGCCGCTGGAAAAACTTTATTCAATACTTCAAGAGTTTTCCCGTTGCTAAAAAAAGTAAAAAAGAATATTCTTATCTCCCTCGGACTGGGCGCGCTTTTCTATCTTATCATTTCATTTTATGCCGACTACGACGCGGTTCTTAAAGCGTTCGGGCGTTTTTCTTGGGCGCTCTTTCCGGTTCTGCTCGCCTTCTCTTTTTCAAATTATTTTACCAGATTTTTGAAATGGCATTACTACATAAAATTGCTGAAAATAAAGCTCTCTTTCGGCGATTCTTTTGCGATATTTATGATCGGTTTGATAATGAGCGTAACGCCGGGTAAATTCGGCGAACTTCTGAAATCGTATATGGTAAAGGAAAAAACGGACGTTCAGCTCTCGCGCACAATTCCTATTGTGTTTTCCGAAAGAATAACGGATTTTATTTCCGTGGTTATTCTTGCTTTATCGGGAGCGCTTTTTTTTAACTACGAAATTGTTCTGCTTTCCGTAGTTGGAGTTTTTTTCCTTATTGTTGTTTATGTAATAAGCAACAGGAACTTATCTCTGAAATTATTGTTTTTCCTGGGTAAAATAAAAATTTTAAGTAAACATATTCCGAAATTAACGGAAGCTTACGAAAGTTCTTATTTGATGCTGAAAATAAAACCGCTCGTTCTGATGACGCTTTTGAGCATTGTTGCTTGGTCTTTTGAATGCTTTGGTTTCTATCTTATACTAACGAATTTTAACGTTCTGATTTCAGTTTTTTGGGCGACGTTTGTTTACGGATTTTCAACTATTGCCGGTTCAATTACGATGCTGCCTGCGGGGCTTGGCGTAACAGACGGTTCATTGACATTCTTCATAATAGAAAAAGGTTATTCTTCCGACGTCGCAGTTGCGGCTACATTTATTGTTCGCGTTGTTACCTTGTGGTTTGCGGTGTTTGTAGGCGTTGCGAGCGTTTTTCTTTTCAAAAACAGATTTAAAGAATCATTGAAAAAGAATGACCGGAATTTAGACGGAAAAGAGTAAACGAAATAATACTACCGAAACCCGAAAAGGATAAGATATAACTAAATATGCTTTATATTCCTTGCTTTTAGTTGGTTCGGTTGTTATTTTCGAGTAGTAAAACATTGATTAATAAACACTTTTAGGAGGTACGTTATGGCAGAAGATAATGGTTTGGGAAAAGGTTTAATTGTTGGATTTTTAACCGGAACGATTGTCGGTTCGGTTATAGCTCTGCTTTATGCTCCGAAATCAGGGAAGGAATTCCGCGACGATTTAAAAGTGAGATCGGACGATCTTTTAAATGACGCTGAAAATTATATTGAGAAAGCTAAAGACAAAGCTAACGAACTGATTAACGAAGGTAAAAAGAAATCAGAAGAACTCGTTGACGATGCAAAACAAAAAGCTGACAAATTACTTGCGGAAGCGCAAACAATTCTGAAAGATGCAAAAAAGAAAACCGACGAGTACGTTGACGTTAGCAAATCGAAAATTGAAGAGAAAAGTTCGAAATTGAAAAATGCGGTTAAAGCCGGACTTGACACTTACAAATCTGAAAGTAAAGAAGAGGCATAATTAAATTATGCCTCTTCTCGTTAATATTCTTCTTTCTATATTAATAATTATTCTAATCGCTCTTGCGGTCTATCTGTTCGGGTGGCTTAAAAACGTTAAATTGAAAATAGATTTAGCGGTTGACGATATTCACAGACTTTCTAAAAAAGCCGACCCGCTTCTCGAAAAGCTTACCGAGGCGGTGGAAAACGCCAACAGATTGTCCGCTGCCGCGGAAACAAAAGTTTCCCAAATAGTTCAAGTTATTGATCTCATCGGCGAGAAATTTTCATGGCTTAGTAAAAGCGCGTCGTCAAACACGTCAAAACCCAATCCCGGAGAAAGTTTATATATTAAAATCAGGGCGGTTTCTAAAGGGATGGGCGCTTTTATTCAAAGATTATTAAAGTGAAATCGACAATAAATAGTAATAAATAATTAATTAAAAATGGAGTGAAAATTGAAAGAATACAGTCCAGAATCTATACGTAATATTGCCCTCATTGGGCATGGCGGCAGCGGAAAAACGTCCCTGTCCGAATATATTTTATTCGCTGCCGGCGAGACAAACAGGATAGGAAAAGTTGAAGAAGGAAATACAATTTCCGATTACAACCAAAACGAAATAGACAGACAAGTTTCAATAAGCGCCGCCCCTTTACACCTTGAATGGCAAAACACAAAAATTAACTTAATCGATACTCCCGGCTACTCGGATTTTGTGGGGCAGGTCGTAAGTTCGCTGCACGTTGCCGATACGGCTATTGCCGTGATTAAAGGAATGGAAGGCGTTGAAGTGGGAACGGAATCTACTTGGGAATTTGTTGAAAAATATAATATACCTTCGGTCGTCTTCGTTAATAAAATTGACAACGAGCATTCCAAATTTGACGAAGCGTTCGCAATGGCAAAGGACAGATTAAGTTCCGACGCTACGATTATTTCTTTCCCAACAAGCGAAGGGATCAATTTTAACGCAGTTGTTGACATTGCAAAAATGAAGCTTATTAAATTTGAAGACGGAAACGCTAAAAAGTTTTCCGAAGAAGAAATCCCCGATGAATTCAAAGAAAGAGCGGAGAAGCTTCGCGAAGAATTGGTCGAAAAAATTGCCGAGTCGGATGAAGATTTAATGAATAAATATTTTGAAGAGGGAACTCTTTCCGATGATGATTTGAAACAAGGACTCAAAGCCGCAATCTTATCCAGAAGTCTGGTTCCGGTATTTGCCGTTTCCGCCGTTAAAGGCGTAGGATTACAGAACTTCCTTGATTTCGCGGCGGAATATCTTCCTTCTCCTCTGGATAGAAGCCCGATTACCGCAAAGATTAAAGAAGAAGAAACGGAAATCGAAATAGCCTGCGACCCGAACGGGGAAGCCGCTTGTTTAGTGTTCAAATCTTTGAACGAACAGCACGTAGGCGAACTTTCAATATTTAAAGTTTACGCCGGCACGCTTGAAGCGGGGATGGATTTGATAAACACAACTCGCGACAAAACGGAAAGACTCGGTCAGTTGTTCGTATTAAACGGAAAGAACCGGATGGAAGTCGGTAAAGTTTCCGCCGGCGATATTGGCGCGGTTGTGAAATTGAAAGATACTCATACGGGCAACACTCTTGCTTCTAAAAGCAGACAAGTAGTTTTGCCGGAGATTGAATTCCCCGAATCCGTTATCCGCGGCGCCGTTAAACCGAAATCAAAAGGGGACGAAGATAAAATTTCTTCGGGACTTCACACAGTTCACGAAGAAGACCCGACCCTCACTGTGCATTTCGATCCCGAGTTGGGCGAAACAATTATTTCCGGACAGGGCGAACTTCAACTTTCGCTCGCGGTTAAACTTCTTAAAGATAGATATAACGTGGAAGTCGATCTGAACGAGCCGAGAATCCCTTACCGTGAAACGATTAAAGGCGTTTGCGAAGACGCGGAATACAAACATAAAAAGCAATCGGGCGGACGAGGGCAGTACGGTCACGTTCACTTAAAACTTGAACCGCTTCCGAGAGGAACCGGATTTGAATTTGTCAATGCAATTGTAGGCGGCGTTGTGCCGGGGCGTTTCATTCCTGCGGTTGAAAAGGGTCTGAACGAAATTATGGTGAAAGGAATTTTAACGGGCAGCAAAGTTATTGACGTTAGAGTTACTTTGTTCGACGGAACATTCCACAATGTTGATTCCGACGAAGTATCGTTCAAAATTGCCGCCGCTCAGGCTTTCAAAAAAGGTTTCCAATCCGCAAAGCCTGTCATACTTGAACCGATTTATGATATAGAGGTTAAAGTGCCGGAAGAATTTATGGGCGACGTAATGGGAGATATTTCCAGCCGTCGCGGTAAAATATCCGGTATGGAATCGGAAGGACCGTTCCAGATTATTAAAGCGAAAATTCCTTTGGCGGAATTGTACAAATATTCAACGCACTTACGCAGCTTGACTTCGGGACGCGGAACTCACAAACGCAGCTTCTCTCATTATGAAGACGTTCCGAAAGACGTTGAAACAAAAATCATTGCTGAATTTAACAAAGCAAAAGAAGAACAATAGAATAAATTAATTCAATGAAGGCGGCAGTTTTACGGCTGCCGCCTTTTTTTGTTTAAGGTGAAATAATGGAAAAACTTTGGTCAACTTGGCGGTCGCATTACATTGACGGATTCAAAGATCACACCGGCGATGAAGAATGTATCTTCTGCGCGGCTGCGGAGCAGGACGAAACAAGCGACGATTCGCTTGTGGTTTACAAGGGCGAGCTTGCCTTCCTTATTATGAATCTCTATCCGTACAACGGCGGACACGTAATGATTGTGCCGAAACGTCATATTTCCGATATCAAAGAATTGACCGAAGAAGAGTTTGCGGAGATTTATAAAATAATTCAAAAAACGGTTCGCGCGCTCGACGATACTATGAAGCCGCAAGGTTACAATATCGGCGCGAATATCGGTAAAGTCTCCGGAGCCGGAATCGATCAACATATTCATTTTCACATCGTTCCCCGATGGGATGGAGACACAAACTTTATGACAACTATCGGAGAGATAAAAGTTATTTCGCAAGATCTGCTCGACGTTAAAAACCGCCTCCAAAAAGCTTTGTTAGAGCGATAGCGCAAAACTATGAAAAAAGTTTTAATCGCGCTCAACAGTTTTAAAGAATGCGCTTCGAGCGTTGAGCTTTCCGAGCTTACTAAAAACCTTTTGCTGGAAAAATTAGATTCGAAAGAAAATGAATTTGTCGTCAAACCGATTTCGGACGGCGGCGACGGATTTCTTGAAACTGTCGCAAGACAGTTTAATTTGGAATTGTTTAATATTGAAATCTCCACTCCGTACGACGAAGATAAAATGATTTGTCCGGTCGGCTATTCTAAAAATGATAAAACAATTTACATTGAATCGGCAAAAATATTGGGGCTAAATATAATTCCGCATGATAAAAGAAAACCGCTTGAATTGTCGTCGAAAGGATTCGGCGAAATATTTAAAGCGTTAAAAAACCTTATGGATAAAGGGGAACGTCAAATCGAAAAAGTCGTTGTCGGAGTAGGCGGAACCGGAACAAGCGATTTTGGAATAGGCGCTTTATCTCAATTGGGGTTGAAAATATTCGACGAAGACGGAAAAACGCCGGCGCCGCAGCCGAAAAATTTTCTCCTTGCCGAGAGTATCAAGTTCGGAAGTTTGGAGAGATTGCCGTTTGAATTGGAATTTGTGATTGACGTTGAAAACGAACTGCTCGGCAAAACCGGAGCTAATCATCTATTTGCCGCTCAGAAAGGAGCGAATGAAAAAGAGATTGAAACGCTCGAAAGAGGATTCGAAAAAATAATTTCGTTGACGCCGGATAATCTTTTACGCGGTAAAAAGTTGTCGGGCGCGGGAGGCGGACTGCCGGCGGCTTTCAAAATATTTTACAATGCAAAATATAAATCCGCGAAAGATTTTATCTTAAACGATTTGTCTTTATCGAGCGAAAATTCTAATTTTAATCTTGTTATTTCCGGCGAGGGAAAACTCGATAATCAAACCGAACTACAGAAGGGCGTGCAGATAATTATTGACGAGTATAAAAGGAAAGTTCCCGTTGTGATAATCGCCGGCATTGTTGGGAATTATTCCGCGGATGAAAATGTAAACGTCATCGAGCTGAAAAAATATTTTACGTCGATTGACGAATCGATTAAGAATTATAAAACGGGATTTAAAAAAGCGATAGATGAAATTGTAGAAAAATATTTTATTAAGGAGAAATAAATGGACGAAAGATTTGAAAAGCTTGAACCGATAAGGGTTTCTGCGCTCGACGAAATATTGGGAGAACCATTCAAAGTTTTGGACGACGGATTTATCCGCGTAATAGATTACATGGGAAACGATTCGTCAATTGTGCAAGCGGCGCGCGTTTCTTACGGAAAAGGAACAAAAAAAATGCGCGAAGACAGAGGATTAATACGCTATCTGCTGCGACACCATCACACAACGCCTTTTGAAATGTGCGAAATAAAACTCCATCTCAGAATACCGATGGACGCATGGCGCCAGTGGATTCGTCACCGCACGGCAAACGTCAATGAATATTCAACGCGATATTCAATTGCGATCGACGCGGCGATGAAAACTCTCCCGGGCGAATGGAGAATGCAGGCGAAGGTCAATCGGCAAGGAAGCGAAGGATTTTTGGAAGAAGAACTTGGGCGCGAAATGACCGAAGATGAATTGAAGCTCCACGCGTTTGCGCGCGATATTTACAACAAGCGGATCGAATCGGGAGTGGCGAGAGAGCAGGCGCGAAAAGATTTACCGCTTTCAACTTACACCGAAGCGTACTGGAAGATTGATCTCCACAATCTTCTTCATTTTTTACGTTTGCGAATGGAAAAAAACGCTCAATTGGAAATAAGAAAATACGCCGAGATTATCGGACGCGAAATTGTTAAGCGGTGGGTTCCCGTTGTGTGGGAAGCGTTTGAAGAGTATTCAATCGGCTCGACGCAGTTTTCATCGAAAGAAATAGAATTGCTGAAGTTTATTTATTCCGGCGAAAAGGAAAAGGTAAACGAACTTGCCGCTTCTTTGGGTTGGCTGAAAGAGAAGGAAGGAAATCTTTCGGCGAACATCGAACGGATGGAGTTTGAACAAAAGCTTGACGAGCTTGGAATTAGTTATCCTTGGTGAGAGAAATTGGGAATTAGTCATTAGTCAGTGGTCATTGGTCATTGGTCAATAGTCAAGAGTTAGTTTGGGGGCGGGCTTTTGTTTTTCCGGATATTCGTATTTCCTGTAATAGCGATTCTAATTTTTCCGAAGAAGCTGTCTTTTACATATTATTAAATTGTTGAACATGAAACGAGTTATAATTGCGGCGGTCGCGGAAAACGGCGTCGTCGGAAAAGGAAATAAAATTCCTTGGCGCATACCGGAAGAGCTGCGGTTTTTCCGCGAAACCACAATGGGTTTT
>JAADIR010000288.1 GCA_013151245.1 Chlorobiota bacterium | reverse complement strand
GGAATGGAAGTAACCTTAATCGACAAAGCGGAAAACCCCGGCGGCGTCTGCCTTTACCGCGGCTGCATTCCTTCGAAAGCGCTGCTGCACGTCGCAAAGTTAATTGAGGAAACAAAGGAAGCAAAGAAATGGGGCGTTTCTTTCGGGGAGCCGGAAATCGATTTGGAAAAACTTCGCCGATTCAAAAACAAAGTCGTTAAAAAATTAACCGGCGGATTGGGACAACTCGTTAAGCAGCGTAAAATAAATTACATTCAAGGAACCGCTCAATTTACAAGCTCTAATTCATTAAAAATTGAAAAAAGCTCCGGCGAAACGGAAGAACTTCGATTTGAAAAAGCGATTCTCGCAACCGGCTCCGTTCCGACGAAGATTCCCGGACTTTCAATCGATTCTCCGTTGGTAATGGATTCCACCGCCGCGTTGGAAATCGAAAACGTTCCGGAAAAACTGCTCGTTATCGGCGGCGGTTATATCGGATTGGAAATGGCTACCGTTTATTCCGCGTTAGGTTCGGGGATTACCGTAGTTGAAATGACGCCTTCGTTGTTGCCCGGAGCGGACAAAGATTTGGTCGACGTCCTTTCGCGCGCCGTAAAAAAGAGATTCGCTTCGATTTTAACGAATACAAAAGTCGTAAATTTAATAGAAGAAAACGGTAAAATAAAAGTAACGTTCGAAGGCGAAAACGTAAAAGAGCCGGAACAAACTTTTGACAAAGTTTTGATTTCGGTTGGCAGAACGCCGGTTACAAAAGGATTGGGACTCGAAAACACAAACGTCAAAATAACCGATCGGGGGTTTGTTAGCGTGGATGAAAAACTTTTAACGGACGATCCGAACATTTACGCAATCGGAGATATTGTAGGGGGAGCGATGCTTGCGCACAAAGCCTCCGCCGAAGGGAAAACCGCGGTTGAAGCGATTGCCGGACATAAAGTTGCGTTCGAACCGGCGGCGATTCCCGCGGTTGTATTCACCGACCCCGAACTCGCTTGGGCCGGATTGACCGAAAGAGAAGCGGCGGAGAAAGACATAAACGCGAAAGTTATGCGGTTTCCGTGGGCTGCAAGCGGACGCGCGGCAACGCTCGACAGAAGCGACGGACTGACAAAGTTAATTGTGGAAACTGAGACCGAACGCGTTCTCGGAATGGGCGTCGTTGGTCCGGGCGCGGGAGAACTTATCGCCGAAGGCGTTCTTGCAATCGAAATGGCGGCGACGGTTAAAGACGTCGCGCTTTCAATTCATCCGCATCCCACGCTTTCCGAAACGGTAATGGAAACGGCGGAAATGTTCTTCGGGCAAAGCACGCATATCTATAAGAAATGAATAATTAACAATGAACAATTATTTTCGATACCCGAATAGTTTTTAATTGTTATTAAAAGCAAATTCGTTTTTGAGTTTAATCTAAAAATCGAATTTCAAATTGTTCCGACTTAATTTACTATTTCGTTTCTTGTATCGCCTTTAAGATAATATCCGGTTATTTTTTTGAAAGCTTCGGAAGTTTTGTTTCCCGGTTTTCCGTCAACCAAAAGACGAACTCCGGGGAATTGATTCAGGAAAATCTGCAAATCCCTTCCGTATTTTATTCGCTTTTTTGAATAACGTAAAAACGGTTTATTCTCGTCGAAAGCCGACGTATCGTCGGGAAACGTTATTATACCGCGCTCAGAAAGTCTTCGAAGAAGAACCGCCGCGCCGCATTGCCGCGAAACCGCGCCGTCCGACCAGCGTCCGTCTGCAACGTATTTTCCGCGCGCGTAATGATTTGAAAAGCTCCAGAGATAAGGAGAAAGAACTTCGGGATGTTTCGTTCGGTAACCAAAACCGTTGTAGGCTTCAAGCTTGTAAAGAAGTCCGGGGATTGTCCAATCCGTCCATCTGTGAAGTCCGGAAAATTTCAGCGAATCGACCGCGCTGGCTTCCCAAGTAAAGGGCGGATTGCCGTCTGCGGGGCGTCCGGCGGGAACGTGAACGGTTCTTCCCGAAAGCGGATCGCCGTTATGAAGATGTTTGTCGAAGCTTAATCCCGATTCCATCGAATGAATGACCGCTATGAAATACCAAGGAATATTCAAAAGGTTTCCCACCGCTTCATACTTATCTTTATTATTTGCGATCTTTGTAACAATCGGATTAATTAAATTTAATTTATCGGTTCTTATTTGTACCGTTCGAAATAATGATGCATATTCTTTTTTCAGCGCTTCGGTAAGTCTTACGGCGGACATGGTTCCTCCCAAAAATGATTTATAAAAATAAATTGATTAAAAAATAATTAATTTGCAAGAAGAAAATGATTTGGAAATGATTTTGCCTCGATAAAATTAAAATTGTTATTTGTAACCGCAGCGGGAAAAACCGATGAACCGGTTATCTCCGGGAATGGGTTGACGGTAATTTAAAGGCGAAGGCAATCGTTTTAACGGTTTGGATAAATATTGTTCGGTTAGCGTTCTTTATAAGACATATAAATAATTTGCTATTAATTTTGTCAACCGTATATTAAAAAGTAAATTATTTAAGCCGTTGTATTTTAGTAATAGATGTGACGAGCAACGAGTGACAAGATAGGCGTCGCTTCGCTCGAAATTACAGTTGTATATTTGGGAAGAATATATAAGCGGATGAATATTTTTTATAAAATATTTTATATGAGTTTGTTTTTATCTTTTAGCAGCGTATTCGGGCAGATTGAGAAAGCCGACGGATTGATGGAAATATCAATCGTTTCGGCAAACGCTTACCACCGTGGTTTTGTTGCTGAATATCAATATCCGAAGAGACCGGCTGGATTCTCAAGAAAAAAAGCGTCCCCTTTTGATTTGAATCTGAGAATTGTCGTTAACAAAGTAAGTAATAACCTCAAGGAACCGATACCGCTGTATATCAGAATATCGACGAATGGGAAAGACGCGAATGTTATTCCCATTGGAAATGAAGAATGTTTTTTTGAAAAAGATAAATTTTACGATTATCAAATAACTATTTATTTATACGACGCAGGTTGGCATTTATTGGAATTAGTCCAATTGGACAAAAACGGCGTTGCAATTGTTTACGATAGAATTCGAGTTTTGTTTTAATTAGAGTTTCTGCAAAATAAACGTTCTGTCATTCAGTCGGAGGCTGACAAGTTCGAATCCGGCAGCCGCCGGATGAGAACTCTTTTGATTATTTCGTAAATTAAAAGATTTCCCCCTCCGGTCGAAATGACAATTTCTTATTTTGCGGAAACTCCATTATTTTAACGAAAAAAAATAGAGCGAGATATGGAAGCTGACGAGAGAAAAACATTATTCAAAGCTGAATTTCATCCGGTATTAAAAACATACATTTTCTTATATGTCCTGCAGTTGTTGGTCGTTTCGATAATAGGAATTATCGTCGTTCCCTTCTGGCTTCTTGGATTAGGGGTTTGGGTAAGCGGCAGATACTTTGCGCATCTGGAATGCGTTTTGACTGAAAATACTTTAGAGTATAAAAAAGGTTATCTCTTTCGCGTGGAGAAGACGGTTTTATTAGATAAGATTCAAGACTTGACGCTAAAAGAAGGACCGCTTTTACGCTTCTTCAATTTGCAGATGCTAATCATTGAAACAGCAGGGCAAAGCAATCCGGATGGAGGCGGCGACGCAAAATTAATCGGCATTATCGATGCGCGGGAATTTCGACGAAAGGTTTTAGCTCAACGGGATATAATAACCGCTCGGGATGAAATGCCCGCAAGAATTGAAAACGAAATGCAGACGGGAGAAAGTCAAATATCTCTTTTGAAAGAAATCAGAGACACGCTGAAAAGAATTGAACGGGAATTTGTTGACATGGGAAGAAAGAGTTAATTTATTTCGTTGTTTGAAGAAAGCGGCAGTTTACGTAAATGAATTTAAATTCTTCGAGTAAGCGGCAACGGCGCCTTTCGGGCGTAGCGACATAGCGCGGCAAAATATTCGCAGTTCAAGAAAATCTTTCGAAATTCTTTTTTATATTTGAGTCCTATTAAAAATTACATCAACTTTTTGGGAGGATTTAATGAATAAGATTGTTTTTGTATTGATTTTATTGGGTTTCGGCTTGTCGTCAACTTTTGCGCAGGATAAAGCCGTTTTCGAAAAACGGGAAAAGGGCTTTTATCAAAACGTTATTATGAAAGGCATTCACGATTTTGAAAAGAAGGAGAAAAAAGAACGCAAACGTTTGACGATGGATTTTTCCGGTTACGACCTTCCAAAATCGGTTGACGAATTTCAACAATATTGGCACAACGCTCCCATATCTCAAGGCAACACCGGAACATGCTGGTCTTTTTCAACTACTTCTTATTTCGAATCGGAAGTTTACAGACTGAACGGAATAAAAGTAAAACTTTCCGAAATGTGGACCGCGTATTGGGAATACATTGAAAAGGCGAAAGGTTTTGTTAAAACCCGCGGCAAATCTCTTTTTGCCGAAGGTTCCGAAGGAAACGCCGTTACAAGAATTTGGAAAAAGTACGGCGTCGTTCCGGAATCCGATTACAACGGAATGCTTCCCGGACAAACGATTCACAATCACAGTAAGATGTTTAAAGAGATGAACACGTACCTCCAAAACGTAAAAAAGGAAAACGCGTGGAACGAGGAAGTCGTTGTTTCAACAATCAAATCAATTCTAGATACTTATATGGGAACTCCTCCTACTCGCGTTGAAATAGGGCAGAGAATGTATAAACCCCAAGAGTATCTCCGCGATTATCTGAAATTGAATTTGGACGATTACATCGACGTTCTTTCATATATGCAGCAGCCGTTTTTTGAAAGGGTTGAATATGAAGTGCCGGACAATTGGTGGCACAACAAAGATTATTACAACGTTCCGCTCGATCTTTATATGGAAACTTTGAAAAACGCCATCCGCAACGGAGAGACATTGGCGATAGGCGGCGACGTTTCGGAACCGGGTAAATCCGCAAAACTCGACGTATTTATGATTCCTTCGTTCGATATTCCGAGCGAATATATCGACGACAGCGCGCGCCAATTCCGTTTCAGCAATCATACAACGACGGACGACCACGGCATTCACCTTGTCGGTTATCTTGAAAAAGACGGTAAGGATTGGTATTTAATAAAAGATTCCGGTTCAAGCTCGCGCGACGGCGCCAACAAAGGATACTATTTCTTCAGCGAAGATTACGTTAAACTTAAAATAATGGATTTTATGATTCACAAAGATTTTGCGAAAGATATATTAGATAAATTCAAATAATTATAATTGCATTTTTATGTTTTGGAGTATGCTCAATATTTATGAATAAGTCATTAGTCACTGGTCATTAGGCGGGAATACCAATGACCAGTGACTAATGACTATTGACTTTTTTTACAGTTCCAACCTCGCCCTCACAAGTCCGCGCAGTTTGTGAAGTTCCGGATAGTTTTGATTGACGTTCAAAAGACTCAAATAATATACAAATAAACTTTCGGCGTCTTTTTTAACGTAAGAAACAATTGCGGCGGCGTAGTAGTAATCGTCAAGTTTTACTTTTTTTAACAAGTCCTCGTCGGCATTAATATAACTTGAAATTTTATCGCAATACTTTTCGGCTTCGGGAAGGTCGCTGTTTTGTATATAGAGCTTCGCGATTCCGGCGTAAGCTTTTAGAATTGCCATCGTGTCTTTCGAAAGGGTGGAAACGAATTTGTCAATCAGCGAATCGATATTAGAAATGTTGATGAAAGAAGAGCGATAGAGTTTTTCGGAAAGCTGAATCTCAATTAGTTTTTGCAGTGAGATTTTATCTTCCGGATATAAATTTGTTAATCTTTCGAGACTTTCTTTTTGTGAATTTTGAAAAACTATGTGACTTGAACAATCGGCAAGCAGTTTTTCCGTCTCATATTTATGTGGGAAATTTTCGGCGAGATAGTTGGCTATTGAATAAGCGAAGCGATAATTTCTCGTGTGTTCGAAATGATATTTCGCCGTTGCGAAAAGTTCGTCGTAAGAAACTTTCTTTTCTTTCCAATACTTTTTCGCGTAAAGTTCCGTAAAGAGCGTGTCGAATTTTTCGTCGTTCTTATAAACGACCGTCGAACTTTGCGAAAGATAAAACGAACGGGGCGCGTAAAATTCAAGCAGCGGATGAATTTCCGTGTTTACCGGTTCGCGCAAAGTCAATGAATAAAAGCCCTCTACGGAATTCGACTGCGTCGTTAGGAAAGTGAAAATGTTATCAATTCCGATTTTCGATAAATCATTTTTGATTTTCGGATTTTCAAACTTTGCTTTTAAATTTGCCAAATCCAATTTCGGTCTCTCTTTCGCGCCGATTAAAATTATATCGTTCGAAACCCCGTTCCATATTTGGGCGTAAGGGAAAACGCTTTTGAAAGTGTTCAGCACAAGTTTAACGATGTTGTCGTTCGATTCGTAAAGATGATACCACTGAACCATAATTCCGTTTTCGTTGAGTTTGTTTTTACACATCTCGAAATATTCTTGCGAGAAGAGATTCCCGATTCCCGCTATCCACGGATTCGACGGCTCGGAAACGATTACGTCGTATTTCTCGTCGGACGAGCGGAGCGCGGCGTTCGCGTCGTCAACGAGAATTTGCAGACGCTTATCGTTCAAACAATTTCCGTTCTCTTCGGCGAAATATTTTCCCGCTTCAATCACTTCTTCCGAAATTTCCGCGCATACGACTTTTTCAACCGGATGCGTTAAAACCGAATGGACCGTGATTCCGCTGCCGAAACCGACGACGAAAACTTTCTTCGGGTTGGGGTTGAGCATAAGCGGAATTTGCGCTACGAGGGTTTGCGTGGGCAAGTCTCCAACGCTGCTTGCGTCCGGTTTTCCGTTGATAATTAAAATCTTTTGTCCCGTCGCGTCGCGCGCCTTTGTTACCGCCACGTTCGCCGCCGTCCCTTCTTTGTAGTAAAGAATATCGCGGTTTTCGAGACTTTGCTTAAACGCTTCAAACGTGGGCGGCGGGGGAGAAGAAAGTTTTTTGAAAACTCCGCTTAACATCGCGTTTTGATTCCAAGACGGAGAAAAGAAAAGATAGACGAAAACGGTCAAAACAAACAATCCGGAAAATCTGATTCTGTTTTCCTGCGCCGTTTTAGCGCTAACAAACAAAAGAAGAACCGCGGAAAAAATGTTGATCAAAATTCCGGCAGTAAAACTTCCGCCGACGCCGAAAAGGGGAATGAAAACAAGTCCCGTTAAAAAAACTCCGAAGACCGTTCCGAGAGTGTTAACCGAAAAAACTCGACCGACCGAAAAGCCGGCTTTCTTTCGCGAGGCGGCAACAATTTCAACAATCACCGGAAGAGAAATTCCCATAAAGAGAGTCGGGACGAACATAATCAAAAACGAGAGCGCGAATTCGGAAAAGAGAAACAAACCGAACGTCGTTTCGTTTCTGTTGAAAAGGGAAGCGATGTTCCACATATAGTAGGGAAGGCGTTCGGCAAAATAAAGCGCGGCAATGGTTCCGAGCGCGATGAAAAATTGCGAAAAAGCGACGACTTCAATCTTGTTGAATTTCTTAATAAAATTCTTTGCCGCTATAAAACTTCCGACGGTGATTCCGCTGATAAAAGCCGCGAGCATAATTGAAAAGGCGTAAGTTGAAGAACCGAAAATATTGATGAATAAACGAACCCAAACCATTTCGTAAACGAGCGCCGCCATGCCTGAAAGTCCGGCTACTGCAATAGAGACAAGAACCTCGCGTTTTGTGAAAGTTTCATTTTTATTTTGCGTCTCTAAAGTTTGAGATTCCTCTTCTAATTTTTCTTTCGTGAATTTTTGCGCAATCAAATATGCTCCCGCGCCGATAACAATGTTCAGCGTTCCCGTCAAGTAAATTGTTTTTTCCAACCCGATAGCTTTTATCAAAAGAAAACCTCCGAGAAGAACGCCGACAACGGCTCCGAATGAATTCAAGAAATAAAGAATCGCTACGTCTTTACGAGTATGTTCAAGTTTTTCGACAAAATATGACGTAAGCAAAGGAAGCGTTCCGCCCATTGCAATTGTGGGAAGTATCAGCAGAACGGAACTGTAAGCGAAGCGTAAAAAATGAAATGTAACATCGCCCGAATCAAGCGAAAAACCGATTGCCGTTTTGAAAAAAAGATCGCCGAAAAAATTGAAAATGAAAGGATAGATAATTGCGTAAAGACCGATGAAAATTTCGAGGAGCGCGTAAATTTTTAACGGCGACCGAAGCGCGTCGGCGCGTTTTCCGAAAAAGTAATTTCCGATTGCGAGTCCGCCGAGAAACGTGGCAAGCACAATCATCTGCGCGATGGTTGAATTTCCCACGGCGAGCGACAAATATTTAAACCAAACTATTTGATAAATCAATCCCGCCGCGCCGGAAAGCACGAAGATAAACGCGATAACCGCTTTGCTGTTTTCGTAATTTTTGTTTTGCGTCATAGATACACTCGTTTTTGTTCAACTACTTCCGTCTTCGCCGAGACAAGTCGTAGTTGTTCAATTTTATTTTCATACTTTCCCCGAATTTCATTCGGGGCTATTAAAATTTGACTGCTTCGCAGTCGCTGATATTTATATCATTACAATTTTAAAATAGACGTATTGCAATTATTTATTAAATATTTACAAACTAAAATTAATGCTCAAAACTGCGAAGCAGTTTAATTTGAATAACCGCATACGAAGTATGCGGAAACCAAATAAATGAGAAAATAAAGAACCCCAACGGGGTTCAATAAAAAACCGTTAATTACTATCGGACAACAAAGAAATTATTTCATCAATCGTAACCGGTTTATTTTTATTGTCGATTTCTATTACAATCAAAAACCCTTCCAAAACTTTTGTCGAAAAGAAAGCGTTTATCAATTTAACTTGATCGCTTTCGACGGCTTTTCCGGTTTTTGCGTTCCAAATTTCTTTCGTCGTCAAGCAGCCGAGCGAAGGCGTAAGCGGGTAATACGGCTTTTTTTCGAAGTATTTCAAATTGTCCGTCGAGCCGTGCATAATAATTAGTCTGCGCCCGAGTTTCCCGGCGTAAAACGCTTCGCGCAGCGGAAGGTAATCTTTACATCCTTTCGGTAATAATGCCAAGTAATCTTGTAAATTCCACTTGTTTAAATTTTGTTTACCGTGGTAAAATATTTTAGGCGTTACTTCAAAAGGGGAGCGCGTTAAAACAATCGGCGTGGGACCGATTGATTCGGTCGGCGTAATATACCAGCCGACAATCGAAAATATTCCTTCCGGCGTTTCGCCGTCTTTCATGAAACCGGGAAAACTTACGGCGGACGCGGCAAGTTGCGGAACCGAAAAAATTGAACCGTCTTTGTTTGTTGCGAAATTTCCGTCCGGTTTTCTTACGATTGTAATTCCGGGGAAGTTTCTGTTTTCTCTTTGAAAAGAAAAGATAACCGTTTTTCCTTTCTGAAACGGATGACGCAAAAGAGATTTTAACATTTCCTTTGAAATATTCCCTTTTGTTGAATCCATTTTTAACTCGTTATCGAGAAGTTTTATTAAAAGATGCTTTTCAAAATCTTCAAATTTCTGTTTCGTCAATGAAAGAATTTCTTCTCTTGATAAACCGGATCCGTTTTGCGAAAGATAAATTGCCGCGGCGGCGAAAACGCTTTCGGAATCCGTCGCGAGAATTATTTTTTCGATTTCGGAAGAAAATTCAGCGGGATAAAAATTATTCGCCGTCTCAATCGCCGAATACAAAAGCGCGCCGGTAACTTTCTCGTGGAAATCGAAAACGCCTTTCAGAACAGTTCGCAGTTTTTCGTATTTGTAATTTCTTACGTTCAGTTCTTTGAAAAGGGAAGCGGTTTCCTTTTGATTTTTCGTCGGCGAAAAATTATCGAATTGTGCGGAGAGACGTTTTTCAAAAGTATTTTCTTCAATTTCACGGTTTCTTTCAATCGCATATTT
>JAADIR010000222.1 GCA_013151245.1 Chlorobiota bacterium | reverse complement strand
TTCCAAAAATAATTCCGACGAATATGCAAATTGTAACGCCTATCATAATCCAGTCCAGCGGGACAACCGCCTTAGCTTGAAGAAAAGAGCCGGCTAAATTGCCCACAAACACCCCGAGTACAATTCCTATTAATCCGCCGAAAATTGAAAGCGCAACCGCTTCGGTTAAAAATTGAGTGAGAATATTTTTTCTTTTAGCTCCTATCGCTTTTCGGATTCCTATTTCGCGCGTTCTTTCGGTTACCGAAACAAGCATTATGTTCATGATCCCTATTCCCGCGGCGAGCAGAGCAATTGCCGCAATTACGAAAGCTCCGATTCTAACGCCGGCGGTAATATCGTTTATCTGATCCAAAATTGCCTGGTTTGTCCGAATGCTGAAATCGTTCGGGTCGCCCGGTAAAACCTTGCGGATCGTTCTAAAATATCCCTCGGCTTTATTAATCAGTTCAGGATAACTTTCTTTATCTTCCGACATAACGGTGATGTTGATGCTTCTCCCCCTTTTTCCGTAGAAACCCTGCCACGTAGTAATTGGAATAATTGCAAAATTATCCTGACTTTGCCCGAAGACGGCTCCTTTACTTTCCAACAATCCCAAGACAGTTAGTTTATGACCGTCAACTTTAATTTCCTGCCCAATCGGATTTACCGTTGCAAATAACGTTTTCGCAACGTCGGCGCCGAGAATTACATAACGTTCATAACTGTCCACGTCCCGATAATTAAACGCCCGACCTTGGTCGATATTCCATTGATTATTTTCAAATGCTTCCGGAGTGGACCCGCATAAAGCAACGTTCGGATTAGTTTCTTTGCTTTTGTATTTCATAACTCTGCCGCCTTTCCATTGTTCGGCGCCTACTCCTTTTGCTTCCGCAAGCGCGTCTTTCAAACGGAAGAATTCCTCCAGCGTAATATCCTTTCTGCTTTTTACGATTTTCAGCATCTCGGCGCGGGACATTTGAACGGCGGGCCATTTTTGAATTTGAAAAACATTTTTCCCAAGCGATGAAACTCCCTCTTCAATGCTTGTCTGAAGCATTGTTATCACAGTGCTGATTGAAATAATTGAGAATATCCCAACGACTATTCCGACGATTGTCAAAATAGAACGAAGTTTATTTGTTCTCAATGATTGAAACGATACTCTTATTACCTCAAGTAATTTCATTACTCGTACCTCAATGCGTCAACCGGGTCCATTTTTGCGGCGGTATAAGCCGGAGCAAGTCCCGAAAATACTCCCGTCAATAAAGATATGACAATTGCCAATATCACCGAATCGGCTTGGATTACCGTAGGTAAAAATTGATTGATGATCAAAGCCGTCAGCATTGCAAAAAGAAGACCGATAAAACCGCCGAGAAGACAAATGATTGCAGATTCGCTGATGAACTGCCCAAGGATCGTTCTCTTTTTCGCGCCGATTGCTTTTCTAATTCCTATCTCTTTAGTTCTTTCTTTTACGGAGACAAACATTATATTCATGATCCCAATTGCGCCTACAAAAAGCGAAAGCCCGGTAATGAAAAATCCCGCCACTTGAATTACTCCGACGGATTTGTCGATTTCGCCGAGCAAACCTTCCTGCTGGTTTACCGAGAAGTCGTTTATTTCATCATATTTAAGTCCTCTTACCCGGCGCATAATTCCAATAGCTTCTTCTTTAACGGCTTCAATAGACTGACTGTTAGGCGCGCGGACGTTGATTGTTATCGTTCCCCAATTTTCACGAGTAAAATATTTGAATAAAAACCCGATAGGAATGAAAGCCTGGTTATCGGGATTAAAATCTCCCATCACCCAACTTCCTTGTTCTTTCAGAACGCCGACAACTTTCAGTTTTCTTCCTTTTATTTTGATATAGTTGTCAACCGCGTCTCCGCGCGGAAATAATTTTTTTGCGATTTCCGATCCAAGCACAATCACATTCCGGCTTCCGGCGCTTTCCAATTCATTGAAGAATCTCCCATCGGAAAAATCAAGATTTGTTGTTTTTATGTAATCGGCGTTTGTTCCTAAAATAATTAGAAAATCAACTGAATTTTCCTCGTATTTTATTGTCTGCCTTGTTCCCATAGTTGGAGCCACGGCGAGAGGAAGCTTTGCGGCTTCTTTATATTTTCTAAATTCTTCCATCGTCAAATTTTTCCTGTTGCGCAGTTCCCACCACGGAATGTCGTTATTAAACCACGACCATTTATCGATGTAAAGATTATCCGACCCCAGGGAAGAAACTCCTTCTTGAAATGAGATATCGATTCCCTTGATAGCGGTTGACATTGTAACGACCGCCCAAACTCCGATGATTATTCCCAGAGTAGTCAGAACGCTTCGCACTTTATTAGCTCGAATCGCTTTGAGGGAAATCAATAATCCTTCTTTTATTTCAAACAGGTAATTTTTCATTTTATTATTTTATGATTGTAAAATATTTAATCGTATTACAAGTTAATTATCTTTATTTTTTAACTCTTGTTTCTTACTTCTTATTTCTTGCTTCTTCGTTAAGGCGCAAGCATACTGTCGCCGTTCGGAATGATTCTCCCCGAAATTCTGGTATCGCTTTCAATCAGACCGTCGCGGATTCTGATAATGCGTTCGGCGTGTTTTGCAATGTATTCTTCGTGCGTAACAAGAATAATTGTGTTGCCCTGCTTGTTCAACTCGGCGAAAAGCGTCATAATGTCCTCGCCGGTTTTTGTATCCAAGTTACCGGTCGGTTCGTCTGCGAGAATAATTGCCGGATCTGTTACAAGCGCTCTTGCGATAGCCACTCGCTGCCTCTGACCGCCCGAAAGCTCGTTCGGTTTATGATCGACTCTGTCCGCAAGACCTACTTTCTCAAGCGCGAGTCTGGCTCTTTCTTTTCGCTTTGCGTTTGGCATTCCGGCATATATCAGAGGAAGTTCCACATTATGTAGAGCGTCCGAGCGCGGAAGTAAATTAAATGTTTGGAAAACAAATCCTATTTTTTTGTTTCTAATCTCCGCCAGCTCATTGTCGCTCATGTTGCTTACGCTTACGCCGGTGAATTCATAAAGTCCGCGAGTCGGCGTATCTAAACAACCGAGAATATTCATCAATGTCGATTTCCCGGAGCCGGACGGTCCCATGATTGCGACATATTCATTTTCATTGATTTTGAGAGAAACATCCGCAAGAGCGTGAACTTCTTCGCTTCCAACTTGATATATTTTTGCAACGCGTTCAATATTTATGATATTTATATTCATTCGCTCCTCAGTTCCTACTATTTTTCATCGGAAGATTTGTTTCTCGATTTTTTATTTTTTTCAATCATAACCGCGCTGTCATTTTTCAATTCTTTAGAAATTGCCCGATATGGTCCGCTGACAACATCTTCGCCGCCTTCAAGACCTTCAACAATTTCAATGAATGTATCGTCGCTGATTCCCGTTTTAACTTTGACTTGTTTTGCTTTGTTTCCAACGACAATAAATACAACTTCATCCGGTTTCTTGCGTTTGAATGCTTTAGTCCGATTATCCTTCGAATTAGATGAATCGTCTTTAACCGTTTTATTATCTTTTTCATTGTCAACAACAGGCATCCGCGCGGTAACGCTTTGAATAGGCGCCGCAATTACATTGTATTTTGTTTCCGTTTGGATATCGGCGTCGCAGGACATACCTGGACGAATTTTATCTTTGAAATCGACAAGTTTAATTTTCACTTCGAAGTTAACAACTTCTTCTTGCGATCCGAGACCGCTTGTTTTTGCGCTGTTGCCGATTTGATAAACCAAGCCGGTAAATTGTTTATCGCCGTACGCGTCAATTTCCACGGTTGCCGTATCTCCTACGGAGATTCTTACTACGTCGTTCTCGTCAACGTCAACCCGAGCTTCCATATTATTTAGATCGGCTACCGTCATAAGATGGGTGCCTTGACTAAACGAGCTGCCGAGGACGCGCTCGCTCAGTTCCACGTTCAAGACGCTTATCGTTCCGTCGATAGGCGAATAGATTGCCGTCTTTGCTAATTCGACTTTCGCGTCTTTGAAATTCTCTTCCGCTTGAAGCACAGTAGCTCTTTGAGCTTCCAATTGTCCGACGTTTTGTAAATACAGAGACTTGGCGCTTTCCAAATCTTTATCGCTTGCAAGCCCTTTTTTATAAAGCCCCTTAACTCGGGCATATTCCGATTTAACTTGTTCAAGCGTGGCATGGCGAACTTTTAAAGTCGCTTTAGCGGATTCATAACTTGCTTCGGCTCTGTTTTTCCTGGCGATATATTGGTCCGGTTTTAATCTAATCAGAAGTTGTCCTTTTTTTACTTTCTGCCCTTCAACCACCGGAAGTTCAACAATTTCGCCGGTTACTTCCGGGCGCAGTTCAACTTGAAACGTAGGATGAATTTTCCCGGTTGCGGAAACGACTTCGGTAATATCGTGTTTTTTTACTTTTTCAACTTGAACTTTAATTATCTCCTCTTTATCGCTTCCGAAAACCACGAGCGCGACAACAACCAAAACCAATACAACGAGACCCCCGATTATGAAATATTTCTTCTTGTTGTTTTTTGTTTTTTTCTTTGACATAATTTCTATTCTCCTTTAACTTCATATTTCTCAAATTCAAGCGCGCCCATTAAGTTCAGCAGTCTATCGTGAGTAGTGAAAAAATAAAACGCCGAATTAATCAAATTCTGCTGCGCGTCCTGATAATCCCGCGACGCCTGCAGCACATCTAATATAGTTCCGGCGCCAAGCGAATATCTTTCATCATTAATTTTTCTATTTTCCGTCGCCGATTTAACGTTTTCATAACTTACAATCAGCGCTTCTTTTGCGGCTAGCAAATCAAGCCATCCTTGTTTAATTTGAACGCGGATTTGACGTTCAAGGTCTCTCAAATCCTCTTGAGCGTTAGCTACGGCAATCTTCGAATATTCAACTTGCGTTTCAGTGTTGAAATTTGAAAATATCGGAACTCTTAGATTCAATCCGATTCTGAATATTTGTCTGTTAAAAAGATTCGTCGGATTAACGGCGTTTGTTGAATATGAATAATTTCCCGTTAAACTCGGATAGAAACCTCCGCGCGACATTCTTAACGCCTGATACTGGTTCTCAACGTTTTTCAATTGGCTTTTATAATCAAACCTGTTCGCTAAAGCTTTTTTTATCATATCTTCAACGGGACCAAATTTTTCCAATTCTTTTTCAACGTCTTTTTTATTTGATATTCTTATCGGTTTTTCAAAATCATACTCGTCCATCACGTTAAGCGCAAGATAGGTTAGCAATGTATTTTTAGCTTTTTCGAAAATGTTTTTCTGCGTAATATATTGAACGCGGGCGTTCCCAAGCTGAACTTCCTGCGTGTAAACGTCGGCTATTGAAACCGAACCAAGACGATTCCTTTCTTTTATCTGCTCGAGAAGTTTCTCGTTATATTTTACGTTTTCATCCCTTACTTTTAATAATTCCCCTTCCCCTATTACTGAGAAATAATAGTTTGTGGTTTGAAGCACTATATCCTGCTTAAGTTTAAACAAGTTATATTGAGCCGACTCATATTCCCCTTCCGATTTTGAAATATACGCGTAGTTTGATAATCCGTCGAAGAGTACAACGCTTCCGCCTACTGAAAGAGAATACAGACGCGAATCAACTTCTGAAGGCGGAAGTTCGATAATATTTCCGAAAAAGTCGGTTTGCGTTCCGCCTTTATCTTTGTTCTTATTCCAACTCCAACCGCCGGATAAAGACAAGTTCGGCATTAAGTTGCCGTATGCGCTTTTAACAGTCGCTTTGTTGCCTCTAAGACTATTTGCAGTCTTAATTAATATCGGATTTCTTTGCAATGCAATTTGAATCGATTTTTCAAGAGTCAATTTTACTTGCGCGGAAATTGTTCCTATTGAAAGAAGTAAGACAAGTAAAATCAAGTAAAGTTTTTTCATTCTGTTTCTCCGAACTTTTTTATTCTTTTTTTTCAACTGCCCTTATGACGCAACAACTTTCCAAAAAGTTACATTTTTCAAAAATAATTTTTACATGAATGATTTTGGGGTCTATAACGCAATCAAGAATTCTCTGAAATAAAGTTTTGTTTTATCTTCAGCAAATATTCGTAAGCCGCTTCGTAATTATTATCGATCTCGCCGTCGAGAATAGCTTCTTCAATAGCGGTTTTGATTTCGCCCACTTTTTTCGACGGAGGAATGTTGCATACCCGCATAATCTCTTCTCCCCTTACGGGCGACTGAAACTCGCGCAGTTTGTCTCTTTCGCGCACATCGCGAACTTTTTCCATTACAATATCGTAATGCTTTAAATATTGTTGAACCTTTTTGATGTTCTTACTCGTGATATCGGCGCGGCATAAAATAATCAAATCGTCCAGGTCTTCGCCCGCCGCTACAATAAACCTTCTTATCGCCGAATCGGTAACTTCATCTTTATTCAAAGCTATCGGTCTTAAGTGAAGCCTCACAAGTTTTTCCACATACTCCGCTTTGTGCATCGGCAGCCGCATACGCTTAAATATCTGCTTGACCATTCTCGCGCCGAGTTCTTCGTGACCGTGGAACGTCCACCCGACGTTCTCTACGAATCTTTTAGTCTTCGGTTTAGCGACGTCGTGCAGAAGCGCGGCAAACCTCAGCCAAACGTCGCCGGACGCTTGCGCGATGTTGTCCACAACTTCGCACGTGTGAAGAAAAACGTCTTTATGGTGAAAGTCTTTCCGTTGATCAACTCCGGCTAAGTTTGCGATTTCAGGAAATATCACTTGCATCACGCCGCTGTCGTATAAATATTTCAATCCGACCGAAGGCTTTTTAACCGACATTATTTTCAAAAACTCGTCGGTAATTCTTTCTTGCGTAATTATCTTTAATCTTTCGGCAACTTTCCCGAGAGCTTCGAAAGTTTTTTCTTCAATTTTGAAATCAAGTCTCGCTGCAAACCGAATTGCGCGAAGGATTCTCAGCGGATCGTCGTTGAACGTAACGAACGGTTCAAGCGGCGTTTTTATTATTCGGTCTTCAATGTCCTTAAGACCGCCGAACAAGTCAATTACTTCTCCGAAAGTCTCCGAATTAATTGACGCTGCGATTGAATTGATTGTCAGGTCGCGTCTGTTTATGTCGTCTTCAAAAGTTCCCGTTTCAACGGCGGGATTGCGGCTCGCCGCGTCGTATGATTCTTTCCGCGCGCCCACGAACTCGAATTCAAATCCTTCATGCTTGAAATGCGCGGTTCCGTATGTTTTGAAAATAATTACGTCGTCAATTCCCAAACTTTTCGCATATCTTTCCGCAAATTCAATTCCGTTCCCAACGATAAGGAAATCAATATCTTTATGATCGCAGTCCAAAACAAAATCGCGGATAAACCCTCCGACAATGTAAACTTCAACGCTCAACTCATCCGCAGTTTTGGAAGCGTTTTTAATAAAACTTAAACTATTTAAATATTTTGTGAAATCTTTTATATCCAAACTTTTTCCGGGAATTTTTAATGATTTGAAATCCAATTTATCATTTCTTTATTTTCAATCAAAGCCTGCGCTATTTCCGGCATACGGTTGTTATTCACAGCGGCGGCGGAAAACTTTTTCGACAATTGGAGGTCGCCGTTAGCGAGCGCGTATTCCGACAAAACAAAAGCGGCGTTTACGGAAGAGGGCGACGAATTGAATTTTATGTTTGATAATTTCCGAATGAAAATTTTATAATTTTCCCTCAATCTTTTTGAAAGATTTATTAGAACGGGAATCGTATAATAAAGATTTTTCACGCTCAAAGTATTTTTCAAGATATTATACTTGTCAAAATCCGAACCTTGCAGATATTCTTTAAGTTTTAACGGATATTCATTCAGCAAAAACAAACGGAGCGATGCAAGGTTTGTATAATAAATCGACGGAGCTATTTTCAAAAGCTCTTCATATTTTGTTTCGGCTTTCACGATCTTTCCGTTCAACGCCAGCAAATCCGCATAATTCAACAAAAGCGAAAAATAATAAGCCGAAGAATCGAACTTGTCAATTTCACCGTCGAGTTTTTTTAATGCGCCGGCGTATCGTTTCATTTCTTTCAATGAATATACCGTTCCAATCAGCGAAGAATAAGAGCCGGAATAGACGTAAGTTCGTTTGAAAGTTTTGTAAGCGTCGGAGAAATAACCCCTTGCGTAAAGCGACCATCCTTTTTCCGTTTGAAGCGCCGCCGTCCTTGCGCAAATCTTTTTATGAATAGGCAAACGTCCGAAATAAAGTTGGGCTTTATTTTTCATACCCAAAACGTCAACCGCATCCAGGCGCTTTTCAAATTCATACGAGAGGGACGATAATTTTTCCCCGTAAACTTTCTCGAATTCCAGACTGCCGTATATTTTTTTCAATTTTTCAGAACCGTAATTTTCAAGAAGAAATTTTATGAAGGCGCCGGAATAAACATAAGAAATGGAAGAAGCGCGACCGAAAAAATCGAAGCCGGAAAAGAGTTCCGTAACGGGGAAAGCGTATCCGTTCTTTTTAGCGAATGCCGCAACGTAATCTATATCCAAATTATCATAGTCGTTTTCAATCGCCATGGCAAATCCCTCAATCATAGCCGGATTAAAATATTTAGCTACTTTGAATATTGACCAGCCGAAGTCGGCTGAAAAAACGTGCGCCATTTCATGCTTCAATGTTGAATGAAAATCGTCTTGTCCGATAAATATTTGATTAAGCCAAGGCTTTGCAACGTCGGCAACTTTCGAACCGAAAAGATTTTTTTTCTGAGCGTCGTCGTAAAAAACAAACGCGATAATTTTTTCGGTAGGTTTGTCGTCAAGAATTGCAGAGATTTTTGAGAAATAAAACTCGCACGCTTTTGAAATAACTTCCCTTTTTTCCGGGGCTATTCTTCTATCGCAAAAAACAACGAAATGGTCGGTTACAATTTTTTCTCCCAATTCTTTAGTTAGTTTTGCTTTGGAAGTAGCAAATCCCAAATCCGGTTTTAGATAGCCGAAACCGGCGGCAACGAAAAAAACAATCAGAAGAAAAACCGTTTTTGCTTTACCGCCGCTATTCTTCAAGCGATACGCGGCGAAAGCTATCGCAATAAAATAAACCAAATTGACAATGCGATAATATACAATCTTCTCGGTTATCTTAATTGCTTCGTCGTAAATAGTTCCGGGAAAATATCCTGTTAACGGATTGAAAAAATAAATTTGCGGATTGAAAAATATTTCATCGGCAAATGAAAAAAGCGTCGCAAGAAATAACAAAACAAAAACAAAATATCTTTTCCTTTCAACAATTAAAACCGCAAGCGCGGCAAGCGAAACGCCGACAATATAAGACGGGATTGAAAAAATCAGATAAAAATAAATTCCGTCGTCAAGCGGACAAACTTGCATTGTCAGCGTGGAAAGGATAGAAACGACAAGGGAAATAATTACAAAGAAAATAAATTGAAACAGAAGATCGCGTTCAATAATTTTCGGCTTCAAAATTCCGTTCTGCGAATGGATGAAAGCAAATCCCAATAAAAACGCGCCGATAATTCCGTTTACTATCGAGAACTCGAAACCGAGCACATTCGTCATCGGCAGAAACATTAAAAATATATTCGCGGCTAAAAAGATAAATGTGATTATTGCGGAAAATAATTTACTCTTTTTCATTTATCTTCTCTTTGGATTATAATCAATTACTATTCTGCAAATTGAATATCTCATAGATTTCCGCTTTCGACGCTGAAATGTTCTTAAAATCGAGTTTCCCTAATTTTTTCGCCCTATCAATCGCATATTTTTGAAACGGTTTGAGTTTCAAATAAAGATCGCTCTTTGAAGACTTATAATATTTTTCTGTTTTTTGATAGTTTTCAAAATTCTTTTGTTTTTTCAATTCGCTTTCAACGCCGCTGCATATCGGAAAAACTTTTGCCGTTTCCTTGAAATGAATTAAAAACCAAAACTCAAGACAAGGATTATTTATTAAAACAACAACCGAACTGTTTTTCTTTAATTTTGTAATAAAAAT
>JAADIR010000031.1 GCA_013151245.1 Chlorobiota bacterium | reverse complement strand
CCCGATTTATCCCGATGCTTTTTGTCGGGGTGTTTTTCCGAAAGCGGAATGTTCCATTTATCGGGAAAGATTTTAATTGTAATACTATAATTAAATTCAAACCGCTCCGCGTTTTTCAATTTAACGGAAACGCGGAGTTTAACTATCTTAAAATATGAATATTCTCCAGCCACACAACTTCGCAAGCGCCGCCGCCGGTATCGTCCCAGCGAGTTGAACTTTTCCACCGCCAACCGTCGTCCCTTTTAATACTTACGAGATAACCGGAGAGGGAAACGACATTCCCCGTTTGTACGTCGTCAAGGATATCCTCAACTTCATCCGACGCCGGAATTATGTGCATGTTTGCCGTGTGAAGTTCAACTTCTCTATTAAACGAAGTCGCCTTTTTGAATTTCCAATGCAGCCAACGTCTTGCCTGCCAGAACTCGATTCCGTCAACTACCGTTTGATTGGAAAGCGGTCCCCAACCGACAGCCAAATCATAAGGAGAAAGTTCGCTGCCCGAATCCGCCCAGTAACTTTCTTTGCCAAGAACCCGCGCCTCCATTTTTAACGAACGTAAAGCCGTAAAATTGAAATCGTCTTTTGTCCATTTTTTTCCCTTGACGAGAGGTTTTGAGATTGGCGGATTTTTCACGAGAATTCCGGGAGGTTGTTTAATTTCATTGTCAGGATAAAACTTTATTACGGCAAAAATTATCGCCGCAAAAAGAAAGATAAATATTACATGTTTAACGGTCATAAAAATACTTTTCCGTTGAATGATTTTACCGAATGATTTTCAGTTTTTCTATCCAAACTATTTCGGAATAAAGATCGTCCCAGCGAGTGGAAGTATTCCAATGCATGCACCCTTTTTTAATGTTCACAAGATAACCTTGAACATAAACAATATTGCCCGTCTCAACGGAATCCAACGCATATTCAATTTTTTCGGAAGACGGAATAACAAGCATATCCGAAGAATGAAGTTCAATTTCTTTATCGGAAGAAACGGCATTTTTAACGCTCCACGACAACGCCCGCTGGCTTTGAGAAAATTCAATGCAGTCTAAAATTTTTTGATTTGAAAGGGGTCCCCATCCAACCGCTAAATCGCATGGGGAAATATCGCTTACATCATCATTACTATAATTTTCTTTGCCTAAAACGCGGGCTTTCATTTCCAACCTGCGAACGGCTGTTATTTCGAAATCCTCTTTCGTCCATTTTTTTTCTTTCTTTAACTTACGCAAGACGGGATAATTTTTAACCAGTTCTCCGGGCGGGTATCTTATCTCGCTTTTGCGCGGATAAAACTTTACGACGGCAAAAACAACCGCCGCCGCAAGTATAAAATATATGATATGTTTTACAGTCATAAATTAACCGCTAAAAATTTTTTCGCGCGGTAACCGAATGAATGAATAAACGAAAATCTTTATTTCAAAAATCCATTCAACCATACAGTCATTCAGTCATTCAATCGTTCAGCCATTCTCATTATCTAGTTATTATATCTAACCGTCAACGTCAACTTTGTCGTTCCGTCTTTTTTAACGGGAATTTTAAACGATATCGTTCTCGCGTCTTCCTTTACAAATTCGGAAGAACTGTCTATCACTTCCCAGTTAAGTCCCAGCGTTTTCACGACGTCCACAACTATATCTTCGTCTTTTCTGTTGGAAAGTTTAATCTCCCAACTCTGCTCGTAACTTCGATTCGAAATTTTTCTGTGATTAGTCATCTTCTCCTTAGCGACTACGTCGAAAGCGTTGCCGATTGTGAGGCGCACTTTTTCGTTTTTCGGAGTGTGATCTACAAAATCTTCGCCGATAAATTCGATTGCGTCGCCGTCGGATTTGTAAACTCTAACTTTCCCCTTGGGCATAGGAACGCCGAGGTTGTTCTTCTTGCTGTTGACAAACTCAACAACGACGCTTACTTTTCCGTCCGGTTGATTGTATGCGCCGCTTTCATACAAATATTTTTTATTTATCGAGATATTGTTTGCTTCGAAGAGCGAAATTTGTTTTGTTTCGTTGTTGGCTATTGTTGCCGGTCGCTGAAGTTTATAAATATGATACTCAAAAAAAGCTTGCTCTTGAAATTGATCTTCCGCTGAGGCGTAAGCAATATTTTTTTCATACCGCGGCGTCGGCGCCGGTTGCGTAGCTCTGTGGATATCGCCGGCGACAAGTTTAATTTTCGCGTCTTTGTATGTTGTGCCGGAATTGTTTTCGATGCTCACCCATGAATTTAAATCCATCTTTGAATCGTCTTTATTTAAAACGGCGACATATTCGGCGTGCCAATTCATTCCGCCCGTTTGATATGAAATCTCAACGTCTTGTTTTTTATTCGTCTTTGAATTAACCATCCAAACCAATGTCGGTTTTGTTATCAATCCTTCCGGAAGCGCGGCAACATTTATTCTGTACTCGTTGAAATTAGGTATCATCAGCAAGCCGCCGGTTTTATTTTGAATCACAATTTGACCGCCGTTTGCCGAGATAAGTTTTCCCTCAATCAGTTCGCCGGTTTTTGAGATCATGCTGATATTCCTGTCAACATACTTATTTAGAATCTTTGCAAGGTTTACAAGATCATATTGATAGTTCTGCTCAAGCACGTCGCCGTTTAATTTGATGTGGACGCTTGTAGGATCAATCAATTGCGCCACGTCAACAATTCTTAACGTGGAAATGCCTTCGGGAATTGTTATCTCCCGTAAGTCTTTTACAACGCCGAGATTCTGGTTGTAAATTGTTACTGCAATTTCCTTTTGATTTAACTGCTGCGCGCTCATAACGGCGGCAAGTAAAAATAAGATTGTAAAAATACTTATTATTTTAGTTTTCATAATCTCCTCGCTGAATTTTGTTGGCGGTAACTTTTTTCTTTAACATTTAAGTTAAAGAAAAGTTCTCGTTAGAAAAATATTTTTTATCACATCCCTTGTTTGCGAATTTAATCGTTTATAAATTCAAAAAAAGAAATCTTTCGTAAATGTTAAACTCAATTTTTGCGCGGAGAATTTATGGTTGAATTTCAATTCCTTGATTGGCTCTGGATTATTGTCTTTGTTTTAGTAATGATCGGCTCCGGAGCGCTCTTTTACAGATTGGGCAAACGTTCCGAATCCGATTTCTTCCTTGCCGGGCGCGGACTTCCGTGGTGGCTTCCCGCTTCGTCTGTTTACGCAACGCACACGGCTACCGACACTCCCATTTGGGTAACCGGCGTTATTTATAAATACGGTTTCGCGGGAATCTGGTACACATTTTTTTCCGCTTGGTGCGCTATCAGCGCTTTTGTTTCCACGCGCATTTTCAGACGCTCGCTTGCATACACGCAAGCCGAATGGAACACTTTGCGTTTCGGCGGACTCGGCGCGGAGATGCTGCGCGGGTGGATTTCCGGCTGGCAGGTATTTATGAATATGTTCATCCTCGGCTGGGTTGGAATTGCCATGGGAAAAGTCTGCCATTATGTTTTCGGATGGGAAATTTGGATAGGGCTGATAAGCTTCTCCGCTATCTGCGCCGTTTACGTTTTATCGGCGGGTTATTGGGGCGTTATTATGGCTGACTTTCAGCAGGGAATAATTGCGTTTTTTGTGATTGTTATCGTTTCGATGTGGGGCGTGTTCGCCGCGGGCGGTCCGAGTGAAATTGTTTACAAACTCGGCGAGATGGGCGAATCGTGGCGGCTTAATCCTTTTGCGTTTACAGGCTGGTTCGAAGGAGATTTTCCAATCGCATGGTTTATTACGATGATGGTGATTTCAATCCTCGGCGGGTTCGGAATGGGAACCAGCATCGACTGGTACCCGGAAGCGCAGAGGATGCAAAGCGCAAAATCGGTGCGCGACGCGAGCTACAGTATTTGGTGGGGAAGCGCGCTTGTGCTTGTTCGTAACTCGATTTGGGCGGTTGCAATTCTCGGTTTCTACGTTATGTTTCCCAACATCGAATCCACGGCGGAATATGAAATGGGCTGGTTCAAACTCGGATTCGATTTTCTTCCCGTGGGGCTTGTGGGATTTTTCTTCGCGGCTATAATCGCTATTCATCTTTCCACGGTTTCAACGCATCTCAATCTCGGCGCGATGTATTTTACGAGAGATCTTTATCATCATTATTTTAAACCGAAAGCAACGGAAAAAGAACTCGTTTGGGTGGGAAGAATCGCCACTTTCGTTCTTCTCATCGGCTCATTCTTTTACGGCTTAATGATGGAAGAATTGACTTCGTGGTTGATTTTCGCCTTATGGCTTATGGCTGCGGGCGTTTGGCTGCCCAACATTCTGCAGGTGGTTTGGTGGCGTTTCAACGCTTGGGGTTATCTTTCGGCGTGGATAGCAAATTTGGGAATGAGCTGGATGGTTGTTTGGATTCTTCCTTCTTTCGGCGTAATTCCGAAATTGCCGGACTACGAACAGTTCTGGCTTTTGATGATTCTCGGCGCGTTGATTTATATTCCCGTAACCCTTTCGACAAAACCGGAAAAGATGGATCACCTCGTTCGGTATTACGCGATGTCGCGCCCAATCGGCTGGTGGAAACCGGTTAAAGAGGAAGCCGAAAAACGGGGACTTCTCAAAACTATCGAACCTTTTAAATTCACGGAGGCGTAGAATGGGCTTTATTAAAAAGGATTGGACTCCCGCGCAGGCGGATGAATGGACGAAAGAGGATTGGATTGCAATTGTTCTCTCTCCGCTTTCTTATATCTTTTTGACAATCGGAACGGGACTCAGCATTCTGCTTCTGCCGATAGGATTTATTTTGCTGGCATTGGGAATTATTTCCGCTTTGCTGATGCACTTGGTAATCGATCCGAAATTAAAAGTGATCTCCTCGGAGTTCGAAAAGAAACAACACGAATATCTTGAAAAACTCGAAGAATCGATAAGATGGGAGGATAACGATGGATAAAGGACTTGCGATGGTTATCGGAATGTCGGTCTCTTATTTGGCTTCGTTGCTGGGTTTGGGATTGGCGTGGTACACTTACAGAAAAAGAAACAAGAAGGAAAATTGATTATGCAAATTCTTTTCCAAACCGTTCAGCGTTTCGGCGATCCGATTTGGGGAATCGTAATTCCCGCGGTCGTGCTTTTCTTTTCGATTCTTTTTACTTGGCTGCTCTATAAAAAGTTTTCGAAACAGAAAAAATAATTTTCAGTTTTTATTGTTCCGGTTTCACGCAAAGAGCGCAAAGATTACCGCGGAGTTCGCAGAGTTTAATAGTATTCCGAACATCCGCACCGAATCAATAGCTAAAAAATATCAGCGCGAATCATAATAATCATAAAAATCAGCGTGCTATTAAAAAATCACCCCAACCAAAAACTGATTCGTATTAGGAATTCCGTCGTTGTAATTGAACGCATACTTAAAACTTAAACCGAATGATTTTGAAATTTGATACTCAAATCCCGCGCCAACGCCGATAAGAAAAAACGGGGCGGTGTTAAGTTCCTTTCTTGGCGCTTTATATTCGTCGGGCACGTCGTCTAGCGAATGGTAAGACCTAACCGCGCCTTTACCGAGCTGCTCTTCAACGGTATTGACGCTGTAACCGGCTTCAAGCGAAAAGAAAGGCGCTAAAGTTTCAGACGAAAAAACATATTCGATTCCCAAACTGAATGGGACTGTAGAATACTCAACATTTTCCACATTAACGTCCCGCGTAATGTAAAACTCGTTTCCGTCAATTTCCCCTTTTTCGTATGTTTTCACTTGATACGAATCATCGTCGTAAATACTCACGTAACCGACTGAAAAATTTAATTTGAAGTTTGAAGAAAGATTTGTTTTAGTCCCTATAAAAACCGAGCCGCCGATAGTCGGAACGGAATTAAAATTAACCCCGCCGTTTGCGAAAAACCTAAATTGAGAAAACGCGCCGGAGTTCGTTTGTTCTTGTGCGAATAAATTTAACGAAACGATTGAAAGAAATAATAAGATGAGATTTTTCACAATTCCCTCATGAATTTTGAACAAATTCCAATTGAAAATAATGATAATTTCTTTTCGCAACAACGAGCGAAAAATTTTTGCCCTAATGAAAATAAGTTTTGAAATATTATATTATTTTTTAATACGTTTTTGGTTTGTAAAATATTTTTTACTTCTAAAACATTTCCTATCTTTGCGGCTTGTTTTTCCCGAACAAAATAGTTCGGTAGTTTTTCACTTTTAATTTAATCGGCGATGAAATGGGGAAAAATAAATTTTTGAACAAACCTTTTGTGGATTATATAGCAATCGCATTTGGCGCCGCTATTCTTTCGCTGGGCATCGGCGTTTTTCTGATTGACGCGCGGGTTGTGCCCGGCGGCGCGAGCGGTTTGGCGATGGCAATTTATTATTTGACGGGAAATAAAATTCCCGTGGGAATGCTTGTGTGGGTCATCAATATTCCTTTGTATATATGGGGAGTTAAAGAACTCGGAAAAAGGTTCGGCGTTCGTACTTTTTTTGGTTTCACTCTCAACGCATTTTTTATTGATTTTTTCAGAGGAGATATCCCGGGACTCGGCTTTATACGGTTGCAAGATACTCAAACCGTGCAAAATTTGTTGAAGCAGGATTTTCTTTTTTTGATTATCATAAGCGGCGTTTTAATAGGAATCGGTTTGGGAATTATTTTCAAATTCAACGGAACCACCGCCGGCTCCGATATCGTAGCGGCAATCTTTCAAAAAAAATACGGTTGGAAACCGGGACAGGCGATGATGATTGTTGATTTACTCGTAATTCTTTTTGCTACTTTTGTAATTGAAATGAAAAACTTATCGCCCGATAAACCGGCGGTTCTCCTTATGCTTTACGCGTTTTTTCTTTTATTTATATCCACAAGAATTGTGGACGTGATAATTGACGGATTCGATTACGCGAGAATAGCTTACATAATTTCCGATAAACATAATGAAATAGGCGACGTTATTATGAACGATTTAAGCCGCGGCGCAACTGCAATTAAATCGCGCGGGCTTTACAGAGACGTCGAGCGCGAGGTTATTTTCACAATCATCACAAGACGGGAGGTTGGAAAATTGGTTGAAAAAGTCAAACAAATTGATCCGACGGCATTTGTCGTGATAAATAATGTTCACGAAGTATTAGGCGAAGGATTTCGGCGAAGAATTTAAATTTTAATGATAAATTACTTGATTATATAATATATAGTTATTATTATATTAAAATAATTTTATTAAATTGTGAGGACAATATGCCGGAAGAAAAACCTGCCGCAAAAAGAGGGGAATATCAGGGTAATCCCATCATTACAATTTTCATTAATAACAACGAAAATTTCCGATTCAGTTTTGGTTACTCCAAGGCAAAAGCAATATTGACTTATTTAGACGAAATAAAAGAATTTGTTGAGGAAATGGATAAAGCCAAAGGAGAAAACGCTTAAGGATTTTTTTACTCTTTAATTTTTAAGTTCGCTTTCAAAAGCAATAATTGATAATCGTCATTGCTTCGCCCGACAACTGCCGGAAGAAGCAATGACAAAATCGACCTTTTTAAAGTGAACTCATTTTTATAATTTACTTGCTGAAAAAGAAACAATATAAATTTTCCAATTCATTCTTTTTCCGCAGGTTATTTCTTTTAAGCAACGTAGTCAATAAATTGGTCGTCTTGCATCGCCCGCCATTTATCATTTAAAATTTCTTCAAGTTCTTCTTCAAAGAAAAATTTATCTTCCCCGAAAGCGGGCTTCAAATCGTTTATCCATTTTGCGTCTTCGTCATATTTGGCAAAGAACGGAACGCCGACCCAATCGGGATTTCTCCCTTGCACAAAACTCAGGGCAAAAACGCGTTCCCCTTTTATTTCCGTAATTCCGTTGACCGCTATTTTACCGGCTGTAGTTGACATAACCGGACCTTTAACCGTTCGCGCAAGCCCCGAAATTTGATTATACGCTTCTCTGAAAATTTTCGTTATTTCCGCGAGCGGCATTTCAAAATAATAATTCGGACCGGTGTCCCTTTCAACAAACATATAATAAGGAAACATTCCCGCTTCCACTTGTTTCATCCACATCTTTGCCCACGCGTTGGCGCTGTTGTTTATATGTTTTAATATGGGCGACTGTGTTCTGATTGTAACGCCGATTTTTTTCAATCTTTGAACCGCCTCGTCGTGAATCTCCGTCTCAAGTTCAACCCAATGATTGTAATGCGCCATGAACGCGAGATTCTTCCCCGAAGTTATCACTTTTTCGAAGAGGTTTAATAATTGTTCCGAATCTGGATCTGTGACAAAACGATATGGCCAATAAGCCAAAACTTTAGAGCCGATTCTGATATTTTTAATATGGTCGAATTCCGGTTGAAGCAGCGGAAGGATAAATTTTTCCAGTCCTCTCAGGTTCATAACCATCGGGTCGCCGCCGGTGAAAAGAACGTCGGTAACTTCCTTGTGTTCTTTCAAATAATCAAGAAAAGTTAATTCTTTGTCGGTTGAAAATTTCAGATCGACCTCGCCTATAAATTGCGCCCAGCGGAAGCAGAACGTGCAGTATGCAAAACATGTTTGTCCTTTCGAAGGGAAAACCAGAGCAGTTTCGCGATACTTGTGCTGAAGTCCGGGAACCGGCTTGCCGTTAAGATGCGGAACGTTTGCAAGTTTTTGATGACCGGGATGCGGATTCATTTGTTCGCGAATTTCCCGCGCAACGTTGGCAATATCTTCCTGCGATTCCGCAGTTTGCATTGCGTTTGCCATTCTTTCGTAAAGATGGCTCGGCAGCATTCCCTTCTGCATAAAAGTTAATTGATACATTGGATCTTCGGGAATGTTCTTCCAATTTATCAGTTCGTCAACAACATAATTATTTGTGCGAAAAGGGAAAATTTGAGAAACTACTTTTATTGCAAATTTTTCGGAAGAACTTAAAAATTCGTTTATTTGGGATATTTGTTCAAAATTATTCTGGTTAAAAAATTTAAGCCGATGTTCTCTATTCATAATTGCCCTCCTTCTCAAAAAAAAGAGTATTTTTCAAATACAATCAAATTCCCAAAATGTTTCAAAAGAACCGATATTTTAACTTCCGCTAGATAATGCGTTAGACCGATTTGTCATTTCGATCTCAATTTGTCTGGATCGGAATGACTGAGCTTTCATTTTGCAGAAGCTCTAATAAAATAAAATTTTTCCTATTTGCAATCGGACCTTGTAAAAAGATCGCGCTGAAAACTCTGTAAAAATATTTTCGTAAATAATGCGGTAAAATAAAGGATAGTAAAAAAAAAGCGGCCGTTAAAACCGCTTTATTTAATTTCTGTGATTTTGCTGATATTGTCCAGTTTTACAAATTTCTCTTGAAACTTGTAGTTTCCGTTTTCGGTCTTATAAGTTTTAACGACCTTTACGTTTACTAGGGAAGATTTATGTTTCCCTTTAGCTTTATCAGCAAATGTTTGTGTTTTTGCCATTGCTTATTTACTCCTTTATTTTAGCTGACAAAGTTAAGTATTTTTTCCGAAAATGTAAAACATAAAATTTGCGTTCAGCGATTCCGAGCTTAATTTAAAATCAGCGAAAACATGAGATTACAGAAAGACAATAAAATATTTTCCCGATTATTCAATGTAAAATAAATTGGCGAACCGGTTATAAGGTTAGCTGTTTTCCGTTAACCGAAACTTTCGCAAAAAACATTTTAAAACTTTCAAAAACTATTTCATACTGTTGTAAGCTCTCATTCCGCCTAAAACATTGAAAGCTTTAAAACCTTCCTCCCGAAGAATTTTCGTTCCGTATTGCGAACGGTTGCCGGAGCGGCAGATTACATAAATATCTTTGTCCTTATATTTATCGAGTTCCGCGATTCTTTCCTTTAACACTTGAACTGGAATATTTATTACCCCTTTGATATGTCCGAGTTCGCCTGTTAATTCTTCCGGAGTTCTAACGTCGAGTATCACTAACGACGAATCTTGAGCCATCAATTGTTTTAACTGAACAGTTGAAATATTTATATTTTTAACCGCTTCTTCCTGCGCAAAAAC
>JAADIR010000062.1 GCA_013151245.1 Chlorobiota bacterium | reverse complement strand
TTTCCCGGTTTACTCGCGCCAGTTGATAATACGCCTTTAATGCATTGATGTTTGTGTTTACTTTGAAACTCATACCTACCTCCGTGTAGTTTTGTTAAAAAAACAACAGCCAAGTTTCCTTACTTGACTTTTTTTCCTAATTGCATTGATACTATCGAGGAGTTTTTCCAGAACTTTAGGAAAAATTATTTTTTTTGGAAAAAATACCGGAGCCGTATTAAATATAAACGGCTCCGGCTAAGGTCTAAAGAATTAATTCTAATTGGCGGCTTCGGAAAGCTCTACGGGGGATTGGAATACTTCCTGCCACGTCTCTCTTAATTCGTTTAAGATTCTAAGCGATATATCGAAATCGCCCTTTCTTGTGCTGTCCTGAACAAATTGGTACAAACGCAGTAATTCAAGCGATAAGTTCTTTGTCGCTTCCTCGTCGAAGTTTAACGCGTTTATCAACTCGGAAACGGCTCTGTTCGATTTTTCAATATCATGCCTTTGGCAATGACTTATTGCAAAATCATATACTTTAAGCAAAAGTTTTTGGGGAGTGGAATCCAATATTTCTTTTACCAAGTAAGCGTTTGCTTTGTTCTGCGGACTATGTAGAACATCAGTGTTTTCCATTTTCTTACCTTTTTAATTAGTCGTCAATTCATTATTGGAATAATTGAAGCACAGCCTGCGGCGCCATATTTAATTGCGCCAGCATAGCGGTAGCCGACTGCGAAAGAATGGAACCTCTCGTTGCGTTCAACTGTTCCATTGCCACGTCCGCGTCAAATAATCTGCTGACCGAAGATTCGGCGTTTGTGATTGACGTATTCAGAGTTTCCTCTTTGATGTTCAATCTTTGCGTGAAGTTTCCTATATCTCCCAATGCGTCTGAAACCGCGGATTTCAAACTGGCTAACGCGGTCTGCAAACTGGCTACGGAAGTAGAGCCGGTAGTGCATTCAAGAGTTGACGCGGTTAAATTTGCAAAACTGCCAAGGCTCGTAGAAATTCCCGACGCATAACCGCCGCCGCCGGAACTTGCAAGCGAAGCGGCAAAATCAATATGAAGCGTGTCGCCCGCTTCGCCTACTTGGAAAGTAAATCCCGCGCCGGCGCCGGAATACAATAAGTTTGTATTGTTGAATTTTGCGTTTGTCAAAGTGCTTTGAATTTCTTTAGCCAGCGCTATGATGTCGCTTGCCAACGCGGTTCTGTCGTTTGTCGGGTTTGTTGAATCGGAAAGTTTCCCGTCGATTTTTACAAGAAGATCGTTAATGCCTAATAATTGACCTTCCGCAGTCGCCATCATATCTTTTGCAGCGGAGACATTGTTTTTTGCGGCTTTCATTACGGCAATTTTTCCTTTTAACGACGTTCCCACATTAAAACCGGAAGTGTCGTCGGCTACTTCGTTAATCCGCTTGCCGGATGCGATTCTCAATTGGGCTTTTGTAGTGTCTTTGTTGACTCTTGCCAATTGGTAGTATGCTCTAAGAGCATCGATGTTGGTGTTTACTCTGAAACCCATTGTTAACTCCTTTTAGTTTGTTAATAATGTTAACTGTTTGCGAAATCCTTTTCAAAATCAATCAATAAAAAATTTATTTTTTCAAAAACCTTTTGCCAATCGCCGAATGTTTTTTGCCGAATTAGTTTCATGCTTGGATACCAGACAGATATCTCTCCCTCCGGTTTCCATCTCCAATCATTTTTGAACGAAAGGATTGTCCACGTATTAGCGTTCAAAGCTCCGGCAAGATGAGCCGCGGAAGTGTCAATAGTTATTATTAAATCCATATTTTTAATTATCGCCGCCGTATCTCCGAATGATTCAATATCCGAAGAGAGATCGACTATTTCTGCGCTTTCAATTTTTTCTCTATCCCTTTCGGCAACCTCTCCTACTTGAAGGCTGAAAAATCTTGCGTTTCTTTTCTTCGCCAGCGTTGTGAAAAATTCCACAGGGCACGAACGGTGAGCGTTTCCGACCGGCGTTTTCCCTTCCCATACAATCCCGATTTTCGGAAGATCGGTTTCGCCGATTATTTTTCTCCAGCGAGAAATTTTATCGGGATCAACGTCAATGTACGGCGTATCAGCCGGAAGGGAATCCAAATCGGTTCCAAAAAACTTAGGAAGACTCAAAAGCGGAATATGATAATCATAATCAATAGGCGGTTCGTTAAATGAATAGCGGTGGATCGCTTCTTTAACTCCGGCGCATCCCCGCATTAAATCAACCAATGAATTATGGCATTGCAAAATCACATTTGCGCCCAATTCGGAAAGCGGTTTAATAAATCTGCCGAATTGAATAGTGTCGCCGAGACCTTGTTCGTCATAAACAAAGATTACTTTGTTTTCAATTTCTTTTGTGTTAAGTCGCGGTTTTGAAAAATGTCTTTTTATAAAATCATCGCGCTCGGTTCTCCATTCGTAAAGATCGAAGCCGTTTTTGTAATCGCCTTTTGAAAGGAGGGTGAGCGATTTGTTGAAATTTGCGCCGACGCGGTTGGCGTTCGATTCGATTATCTCATCAAAAAATAAAATTGCCTCGTCATATTTACCCAATGTTTGTAAAGCGTTCGCAAGGTTCAATTTCGCGTCCGAATAATTGGCGCGGCATTCAAGGGCTTTCTTAAAATGAGAAACAGCTTCTTCAAATTTGCCTTGCAAATCGAAGACGATTCCTAAATTATTGTAAACGGAAGCGTTGTCCGGCGACAATATTTTTGCGTAAGTCAAACACTTTACCGCCTCTTCAGGTTTCCCCATATCTTTTAATACGACCCCGAGATTATTTAAAGTATTAAAATGTTCGGGATCCAATTGAAGAACTTTTGAATAGTTAAACGCCGCTTCCTCAAGGTTATTCAATATCTGAAAAGCGTATCCCAGGAAGAAATAAGCTTCATAATTTTCTTTTTCGAGGTTGGTTAACTCAGTCAATGCGGCAACGGCTTCTTGAAGTTTTCCGCTGTCCAGCAGATTCTTTGCATAGTCAAGTGTGATTGTCTGCCGGGGAGCGTTGTTTTTTTCAATCTGTCTGTTTTTTAATTCAGCGGCTATTTCCCGAATTGCATCGTCCCATTCAAATGATTTTGCCGGTCTGAAAATTTTCATTGTCGGGTACCAGTAAGATTTATCGTCGTCAATTCCCCATCGCCATTCGGAAACGGCGGAAGGAATAAGCCATGTTTCTTTGCCGAGCGAACCGGCGAGATGAGCGATAGAAGTGTCGATTGATATCACTAAATCAAGATTTTCAATTATTGCCGCCGTATCGGTGAAATTTTTCATTTTTTCCGTAAGATAAACCGCGTTATCAAATTGATTCAAAAAACTCGCTTCTTCGTCCGTCAATTTTTGGTGAAGCGGATAAAACGTAACGCCGGTTAAATTTAGTAACGAACCAATTTCTTTAACGGGTATATTTCGTTCTTCGGCGGTTTTGTTTTTTGAAGACGTTGCCCAGACGATTCCCACATTAAATTCATTTCCGTTAATTTTATTCCGCCAAAAGTTTTTCTTCTCATCGTCATTATTCAATAAGTTGGAAGGAAGCGAAAAGTCTTCTTCCTTTTTCAAATTCAGGTATTTCGGCAGCGCTAAAAGAGAAGAATAGTAATCCGCTTCTGCGTCAACGCCGCGAATGAATTGATTGATAAAACTTCTGTTTTTAAAAAGCGGTTTTAATCTTTCGTCGCAGTCAAAAATAATTTCGAATCCGAGTTCTTTAACTTTAGGTAAAAAGCGGGCAAATTGAATAACATCGCCCAGCCCCTGTTCGCCATAAATAAAAATTGATTTTCCGTCGCCGTTTTCGCCGTTCCACTTTACGGCGTTTTTCGGCATTAATTTCTTGTGATCGTCGAGCGTCCATTCAAATTCTTTGAAACCGTTTTCGAAATCTTTCAACATCAAAAGAACAAAACATTTACCGACGTGCGCGGCGCGAAAATCTTTTTCTATTTCCAAAGCTTTGTCGAACTGTTCTAACGCTTCGGCGAATAAGTGCGCGTAATAATAATTGTTTCCGAAGTTTGTGTAATAACCCGCCGCGGACGGATCTATCCCAATTGCTTTTCTGAAACATTCTTCGGCGTTCTTTAGTTTTCTTTGCCGCTGTAAAACGAAACCGAGATTATTCCAAATATCTGCGGAACGAAGGCTATCGGGAATTGATTTAAAATATATTTCCGCCGACGAAAAATGACGTAGTTTCATCTCACAAATTCCCATTAGGTTTTTTACGTTATAATCCTCCGGTTTGATTTCGGAAGCTTTGGCAAAAAACTCAAGCGCCTTTTCGTTCTCTTCTTTTAAGCTGTAAGCATGTCCCAGCCAAAAATTTATTTCAAAATCATCTGGATAATCTTTACCGATTGCAAGAAGCAAACTCAACCCTTTTTCAATTTCTTTGTTCTCAAGCGCTTCAAGGGCTTCAATTTTTTTTATTGATAATTTTACGTCAATGCTCGGCGAGCTATTTTTTAATTGTTCGGAAAGATTTGTAAAGACGTCGTCCCAATTGTTTTGCTCCGTTTGTCTGAACAGTTTCATTGTGGGATGCCATTTCGTTTCCTCGCCGGATAATCCCCAGCGCCAATCGGGAATGTGCGGAAGAAGAAGCCAGACTTTTTTTCCAGCCGCCGCCGCATAATGCGCGGCTGCCGTATCAACGGAAATTATTAAATCAACTTCGTTCAAAACCGGAGAGCCGTTTTCAAACGCAAGCGATTCTTTCTCGGAAATTTCCGCTTTGTTTGCTTGAAGAAGTTGTTTTTCCTCGTCGGTGATATCATATTGTAAAGAGACAATACTACCGTCGTACGATTGTAAAGATTTCAGGAACAGTTCAAGCGGAACGGTTCTTTTAAAATCATACATGTGATTGGGGTTTCCGCGCCAGACAATACCAATCTTTTTCTTTGCGTCCGGTTCCGTTTCCTCGTCATTAGCCGGAAGCGTTAGATACGGAAATTTCACATCGGCATGATTTAAATGTATTGGCAATGAGAGAAGGAATATTTTGTAATCGGCGTTTACGTTTTCGTCGAGGGAAACTATTTCATCCGCCAAACCTTGTTTTTCCGCAAAATTTTTGAGCGCCGGTCTTACCGCGAAAATGATTCTGCCGTTGAAATTTTTCAGTAAACGTAGATAGCGTGAAAATTGAAAGAAGTCGCCGAAGCCCTGTTCGTCAATTACGAGGAGCGTTTTTCCGTCTAACCGTTCTCCGTTCCAAAATTTCAGACGCTTATATTTTTTAACATAGTATTCATTCTTCAGGCGCCATTCGTATTCTTTAAAACCGTTTTCAAAATCGCCTTTCAGAAGAAGCGCCAGAGCTTTATTATAATGCGTTACCGGGTCTTCACGTTCAGCTAGTAATAATTCATTATAAATGTTTAAGGCGTCGTCAATCTTACCCAACTCAACAAACGTAGCGGCGAGATTTAGTTTTGCTTCCGAATAATCGGGATTTATTTCCAGCGCTTTATTAAATGAATTTACGGCATTTTCGAACTTACCTTGATAATGATAAGAGATACCCAAATTCGTATGATATTTTTCATTTTTCGGGAGAAGTTTTAACGCCTTAATAAAGTAGTATTCGGCGTCGTTCCAATTTCTTTTTTCTTTGCGGAGATTTCCGAGATTGAAATAAGCTTCGGGGGAAGCCGCATTCAATTCAAGCGCTTTTAAATAGAATGTTTCCGAATCGTCATATTTTTTTATCTTTTCCAGCGCGTATGCGTAATTAAATACAGCTTCAAAATTATTCGGTTCTAATTCCGCGCAATTTGCAAAACATTTTGCCGCGTCGCTGAATTCGGCGGAGTTTCTGTGAAGCAT
This sequence comes from Chlorobiota bacterium, assembly GCA_013151245.1. Taxonomy (GTDB): domain Bacteria; phylum Bacteroidota; class Ignavibacteria; order Ignavibacteriales; family Melioribacteraceae; genus JAADIR01. The sequence goes on along the minus strand of JAADIR010000062.1, from coordinate 5,135 downwards.
CCCCAAATCAAAGTAGGCTTCAAAGAAATCGGGATTGCAGTTCAAGGCTTTCTTGAATTCGTCTTTTGCCTTTTCGGGCATTCCTTGTTTATAATAAAAAATACCGTTATAATAGAAATAAACGCAATCGCCGGATTCGCCGCGGTTTTTGTCCCCGGTTATATTTTCGACAAATTTCAAATCCCTTTCCGAAGCCCGTCTTGTGATATTTTCTTCTTTAACCAATCGTTTTTCACTTGAATAATTTTTATCCACCGCTATGAATCAACTATTAAGCCAAAATTGAAAAACCGCATTTTTACTTTTGTTATATTTAATATGAGCGAAATTCTTTCAAAAAACGCTTTATCAAAGATGAAATCAGCTTTTATATTCGCCAGATGAATAATATTAGCCAATGAGTTGTAAATTTGTTTAAGATCGAATTGTTTATCTTGTTCTATTCGACAAAATTATTGTTGGTACTATTGTTGGAAAGTTTTTTACGACTATTGTTCAACTTAATTAACAAAACGCAAATAATTATAAGCAGAAGAAAGAATGGAAAACATTTGGCTGAGTTATGTTTCATATCCGGTGACAACTGCGGTTTATTTCGAGCGTGTTTTAAAGAAGAAATTTAATGTTACAACCATAGGACCCGTATTGCCCGAGAACCTAATAGAAGAGTGGAAACTGGAAAACATGAAGCTTCCAATTACCAATCATGATATTCCGACAGGTTTTCAACACGATATTCTTGATCTTTATGAATTGACCGCGGAAAAGGATAAACCTGAAATGTTTTTATGGATAGAATCGGTTCCGGAGCATTTTCCCAAAAACATTTCACTTTTGCCTATTCCAACGGTTTGTTATTTTATTGATACGCATCTTCATTTGGAAGAGCATATTAAATGGGCGTTTAATTTTTCTTACGTTTTCATAGCGCAGAAGGAATATATTCCTAAATTCAAAGCGGCGGGAATAAAAAACGTTTATTGGCTTCCGCTCGGCTGCGACCCCGAAATACACGGTAAATCGTCAAATGAAAAAAAGCATGAAATAGGATTCGTCGGCTCGCTGGTTGGAAATCCGCGAAGAGAGTTTTTAATTAAAAAACTAATGAATAAAAATCTTTTTTATTATGAACGTTCGTTCTGGAAAGAGATGGCTAAAACTTTTTCCGAATCAAAAATTATTTTTAATAACGCAATAAATAACGACTTAAATATGCGCGTTTTTGAAGGTCTCTGTTCCGGTTCCTTTCTTTTAACTGATTTACCGAAGAATTCGGGACAAGATGAATTGTTTGTTGACGGCGAGGATCTTGCTGTTTACGACGATAAATTTATTGTTGAAAAAGCAAAGTTCTATCTTGAAAACGATAAATTGCGCGAAGCGATTGCCGCGCGCGGAAGATCGCTGGTATTAAACGCGCACAAATATGAAGACCGGGTTAACGATATGCTCGACGTAGTTGAAGGCAAAAAAGAAGATACTTTTTCTGCGGCGGAGCTTCGCAGCCGCTCGTTGGAAAACGTTCGTTCGAATGTTAACGCAATCCGTAAACTAAAAAGGAGTTTTATTATACCGGTAATCGATTACGCTCCGGTAAGTCAATATAATATCAAAACTCTTCTTGACGATCTCGAAAAAATCGGCGGGGAAGTAATTGTCGTTTTCAATTCCCTTGAGGTTGGCGAACAATTGCGAAACGATCCTCGAATTGACGATTTTGCAATTATGAAACGGAATGTCGGAGTAGCCCGCGGATGGAACATTGGAATGAATATTTCCAGGACTCCCATTTCATTTGTCCTCAATTCCGATGTTCATATTGAAAAAGAAGCGGTCGATAAACTTGAAAACGGAATAATAGAACTTCCACTGGCGGCGATGGTCGGTCCGCAAGGCTCCTTTTTTCATTTCGAGTCAACGAGCGATATTAAATATTTTGATAAAGGTTCCTTCGATAAACCGTCAATTATTGACGCAGTCTCCGGTTTTCTGTTTGCGGTAAAATCTAAATATTTTAACGAAAAGAAATTGAAATTCGAAAACGAGTTCACTCCATGTTATTTTGAAGAGTGGGATCTCGGGTATCAGATAAAACGTTCCGGCTTAAAGAGCTATTTAATTCCGACAACCGCGTATGATCACGAATGGAGCGGAAGTATCCGTTCGATGGAAAAAATTACATTTTATGACTTAAGTGAAACGCCGAAAATAATATGGGAAAGGAATAAATTTCTATTTCAGGAAAAATGGAAAAAAATAGCCGCCGAAGATAAAAACAATTCTCTGCTGGTAAGCATTTGGATTAATCATATACTTAAAACGACGGAGCGCTTGATAAAAGCAAATGAGCTGGGCGAAGCGAAAAAGATTTTTTTGAATCTAAAGAACGCTTATCCGGACATTTCGGCGTCGCACATTAATCTTGGAGTTATGTCCTTTCTTGAAGGAAACTTTTCGGAAGCGGAAAAATATTTTACCAAAGCGCTGGAATTAGAACCTGATAATGCCGTGGCAAAAGATTACTTAAAACAAATTAATGAAAGAGTTGCAAAATAAGGATCGGTTTTATTCGCCTAAAAAAATGGCTGCAAATTAAAATAATTTGCAGCCGTTAAATCTGATTTTAACTAAGACTATTTCTTCTCGGGAATGTTGTGTTTAATTTTCGCCCACATTTCTTTAAAATTAAATTCTTTAAAACTCGGACTTTTTTCATTGTGGCAAGTTCTGCAAAGTTTTTCAATAGCGGCTTCGTCGGAATAAAGGATCAAACCTTTCTCAATCGCTTTGGCTTGATCTTTCATAACTTTTTTGCTCTTGTAATCCTTTCCCGGTCCGTGGCAGCTTTCACATTGAACGCCGTTTTCAATTTTAAAACTTTTTTCAAAGAGCGCGGCGTCGGCGCCGTGTCCGGTAACGTGACATTTTAAACATTCGTCGGTTTCCACGGCTTTTTTACCGTATTTTTCCATTGCAATTTTGTCTGCTTCGGCGGTCTTCAAAGTTTCATAAGCTTTTGAGTGTTTGCTTCCTTCCCAAATTTTCAGCTGTTCGCCGTCCTTTGCCTTTTTATGGCACATACCGCATTTCTTTACGCCTACGTAATGATGTTCTTGTGCAACGACAGAAATCATGCTTGCAAAAACGAATAAAAAAATCATTGAAATTACCGGAAAGATCATTTTGCTTTTCATTTCATTACCTCCTTTGATTGTATGTGAAAAAAAAATCATTAATAAAAACGATATAGGATAATCATATCTTTTAATATTTATAAAATATATAAAATTCGTTTTAGTGTCAATAAATTTAAGGCGTTTACCGAAAATTATTTACGATAATAAAACAAAATTTCACATGAAGCTAAAAATATTTATCTTTCAGTATAAAAATATCCAAAAATAATCGGATTATCTGATGGGAAAATTATTGCTTTTAGGCGACGAAGCTATTGCTCAAGGGGCGATTGACGGAGGCGCTTCGGGAGTTTACGCATATCCGGGAACGCCCTCGACCGAAATAATGGAATATGTTCAGCGTTCGAAAGCTGCGAAGGAACGGAACATTCACCGGACTTGGTCAACAAACGAAAAAACGGCGATGGAATCTGCGCTCGGTATGTCTTACGCCGGGAAACGCGCGATGGTCTGTATGAAGCATGTAGGGCTTAACGTTGCCGCGGACGCTTTCATTAATTCGGCTATCACCGGCGTGAACGGCGGTTTGATAATCACTGTTGCCGACGATCCTTCAATGCATTCGTCGCAGAATGAGCAGGACTCCAGATTCTACGGCAAGTTCGCGCTTATCCCAATCTTCGAACCCGCTAATCAACAGGAAGCTTATGAAATGACGCGGGAAGCTTTTTTGTTTTCCGAAAAATATAAAACTCCCGCGATGATACGGATAACTACGCGTTTGGCGCATTCTCGTTACGGCGTTACGACAACCAAGCCGGTTGAACAAAATGAAACCTTATTGCCGAAAGACGCAAAACAATTTATTCTTCTTCCGTCTATCGCAAGGCGGCGATATAAAATTCTTCTCGATAATCAGAAAAATTTTGAAGAAGAATCGGAAAATTCAACTTTCAATAAATTCATCGACGGCAAGGATAATTCGTTGGGAATTATTGCGAGCGGAATAGCGTTCAATTATGTTATGGAAAATTTTCATGATACTGAATGCCCTTATCCGNNNTCGTCAAAATCGGGCAATACCCGATTCCGGCTAATTATATCAATAAATTAAAAGAGCGCGTTAAAAAAATAATTGTAATTGAAGAAGGTTATCCGTTCATCGAAGAATCGCTTAAAGGATTTTTTAACGATGGAATGGAATTTTCAGGGAGATTGGACGGAACGCTTCCGCGAGACGGCGAACTGAATCCAACGCTTGTAGCGCTGGCGCTTGGGCTGGATGCGAAAGAGGGATTTCCCAGTCCTTCGGTTTTAATTGGAAGACCGCCGGAATTGTGTCCCGGATGCGGTCACCGGGATCTTTATTCAGCGTTAAACGAGGCGATGGATCAATACGATAAAGGAAGGCAAAAAGTTCTTTCCGATATCGGCTGCTACACATTGGGCGCGCTCGATCCGTTCAACGCTATTAGTTCGTGCGTCGATATGGGCGCTTCTATCACAATGGCAAAAGGCGCGTCCGACGCGGGGATGGAGCCCGCCGTTGCGGTAATAGGCGATTCTACTTTTACGCATTCGGGAATTACTGGACTGCTCGACGCGGTAAACGACAAGTCACCGATAACGGTTTGTATCCTTGATAACGACACCGTTGCAATGACCGGCGGACAACAAGCCGCGGGCGAAGGAAAGATTGAAAGAATTTGCGAAGCCGTCGGAGTTGAACCGGAACATATACGCGTCGTCGAGCCGGTAAGAAGAAATCATAATTTAATGGTGGAAACGATAAGGGAAGAGTTGAGTTATAAAGGCGTTTCCGTAATTATTGCGCGGAGAGAATGTGTGCAAGTCCTTTTGGCTACAAAGAAACTCGCAAGAAAAAACAAATAGAAAAGAATAACTGAACGGTTGGATAAAAATGAAGCGCTGTCTCCGGAATTAAATAGTCAACCAATAATTTATTCTCAATGCAATTAAGAGGATTACGATCATGAA
>JAADIR010000245.1 GCA_013151245.1 Chlorobiota bacterium | reverse complement strand
TTCGGCGTTTGCCATTGCAAGGTTCAGTGAATAAAATGTAACGTCTTCTTCGTTTTCCGTTTCTTTCGAATAATCGAGTAATTTTTGGAATAGTTCAATTCCTTTTTTGTAGTTTTTTGTGCGAACGTTAAGTATCGCCAAGTCGTTAATCGCTCTATTTCTTAATTCGTAATCTTCCGCGTCTTCGGCTTTTTGAATGGATTGAAGAAAATATTCCGTCGCTTTTTTATAATCGCTTTTATATGAATAGTAATTTGCGTAGTATCTATCCAATTTTGCCGACTTCGCCAAATCCGGATTCTTTTTCAGCAAGGCGTCGGCTTGATCTAAAAATTTAATTATCTCGCTGTTATTCGTATTCTTTAATGCTTGCGCAAGATTAAGTAAAGCGTCTAATTTTTCAATTGAAGTTTTTGCGGTTTCGAAAATATTTTTGAGCGAGTCAATTTCGGATTGACTGAATATGTTTGAGTAAGTAAGGAAGAAGAAAACAAATAATATTAGAAAATTGTATTTTTTCATTTTATACAATATTGTCAGTAGAAATATACAAATTTTTAATTCGCAGTATTTAATTTTATCTTTCTAAATATTCAACTACGCTAAGCGGGAATTTTGGCTTAAATGCGTACAAAAATATTTTGAATGTAGATTATGCAGACGATTTAAGTTATATTTCAAATTCCAAAAAAAAGGAGTGAATAAATCTATGGGCGTAGTTTTACAAACCGATTTCAAGGATATCAAACTTTTCAAACGCGGGAAAGTTCGCGATATGTATGATTTGGGAGATTATTATTTGATGGTTTCATCCGACCGACTTTCGGCTTTCGACGTAATTATGAACGAAGGAATTCCGGAAAAGGGGAGAGCGCTAACTCAGATTTCAAAATTTTGGTTCGATTATTTTAAGGACGAAATTGAAAATCATATTGTAGCAACCGATGTGAAAGATTTTCCGGACGTCTGCAAACCGTACGAAAAGATTCTCGACGGGCGTTCGATGATTGTAAAAAAAGCGGAACTGATTCAATTGGAATGTATTGTACGCGGTTACATAACCGGCTCCGGCTGGAATGATTATCAACGCACGGGACAAATTTGCGGAATAGATTTGCCGGAAGGCTTGCGCGAATCCGAGAAACTTCCCGAACCGATTTTCACGCCTTCAACGAAAGCGGAAATAGGCGACCACGACGAAAACATCAGCGAAGATAAAGCGATTAAAATCGTCGGAAAAGAAACTTACGATTTTCTGAAAAACGCCGCGCTAAATATTTACAAAAAAGCGGCTGCTTACGCCGAGGAACGGGGAATTATTTTGGCGGATACAAAAATGGAATTCGGTTTTTACGACGGGAAAATAATTTTGATTGACGAATTACTTACGCCCGATTCGTCGCGCTTCTGGTCTAAAGAAAAATACGAAGTCGGCAGAAGCCAGGAAAGTTTCGACAAGCAATATGTTCGGGATTATCTCTTGTCGATAAATTTCAACAAGCAACCGCCGCCGCCCAAATTGCCGGAAAACGTGATTCTCAACGCTTCAAAAAAATATCGGGAAGCGCTCAAACTTTTGACGGGCAAAGGACTTGAATGAAACCGAGCAAACTTGAAATTAAAGAAAGCAAGCTATTTATTATTTGGAAGGATGAAACGGCAAGCGAAATTGAGCTTCCCGAACTACGGAAAAATTGTCCTTGCGCTTATTGCACAACGCAGGAAGAAGGTTCCGACGATATGCGCATTCGCAGATTTACGGTTGACCAATTAACGGTTGCGCGTCTCGAAATTGTAGGAAATTACGCGCTTAAAGTAGTTTGGAAAGACGGACACAATTTGGGAATTTACACTTTCGAATCGTTAAAGGAAATGGCGGACAATTAAATGATTTTACCGAACCATCTTTCAACCGCGCGAATCATTCTGACGCCGATTTTCATTTTTCTTTTCCTCTCCGGCGATCACGTTTTGATGCAGATTTCCCTTGCCGTTTTTTTTGTGGCGGCAATCACTGATTGGTACGACGGATGGCTCGCGCGAAAGTTCAATTATATCACGCAGATGGGGAAGTTCCTCGATCCGCTTGCCGATAAAATACTTACCGCGTCAACGTTTTTCGCGTTTGCCTATTTGGACGTTCTTCCGCTTTGGATGGTTTGGGTTGTTGTGATAAGAGATTTTCTGATTACAGCGCTTCGTCTTATTGCGGATTTTAAAAATCATTCGATCAAAACAAGCCGCTTCGCTCAGTGGAAAACTTTTCTGCAGATGGCGTTTATATATTTTCTTCTTGTTTTTTATATATTGCGAACGGTGAGCTATCTTTATAATTTTTGGCCCGGAATATTTAATCTTATTTTGGATCCCGGCGTAGTTTATTATTCGATGCTGATTATTACTTTGATTACTTTCCTTTCGGGACTTCAATATATTATTGACAACCGGAAAATGATTTGGAAAATTTTAAGATGAAACCGAATATATTTGAAAAGATAATCGGCTCGGTATTCTTTACCGGCTACATTCCGTTTGCTTCGGGAACGTTCGGAAGTCTTGCCGCGCTTATGATTTATCTGATTCCCGGATTTGAAAATCCGACGGTTATGTTAATCGGGATAGCGATTTTTTCCGTTGTCGGCGTTCGCATCGGAACGAAGTTCGAAAATGCTTACGGAAAAGACCCGTCGCAATGCACGATTGACGAGCTTGTGGGGATGTGGATCTCGCTTCTGTTCGTTCCTAAAACTTTAGTAAACATAATCGTCGTATTTTTTGTCTGGCGTTTACTGGACGTCGTTAAACCGGCTCCGGCGCGGCAGCTCGAAAAACTAAACGGAGGTCTCGGCATAATGATGGACGACGTCGTCTCGGGGATCTATTCATTAATAACGGTTCATATTTTAATTCATTTTATGAAACTAATTTGATATTTTAATAAATATAATTTTACAGAGAGAAAAATGAAAGCTCAAATAATTACAATCGGCGATGAAATTTTAATCGGACAAATCATTAATTCAAACGCGGCTTTTATCGGGAATAAACTTTCAGACGTCGGAGTCGAAATTACAAAATCTACGGTCGTGCCCGATGAATATAACGCCGTGATGAACGAATTCAAATTCGCAACGGAAAACAACGATCTCGTACTGGTAACCGGAGGATTAGGTCCCACGCACGACGACATAACAAAAAAATGCATAGTTGATTTCTTTGACACGGAACTTGTTGAAAATAAAGAAGTGATGGAAGATTTGAAAACTTTCTTCGTATCGAAAGGAAGAGAAATAATCGAGCTGAACAAAGAACAAGCGATGTTCCCAAAAATTGCAAGACCTATTAGAAACAGCCGCGGCACGGCTCCGGGGATATTAATTGAAAAAGACCGTAAAATATTCGTCGCTATGCCGGGCGTTCCGTTCGAAATGAAGGAGATGCTTCTTTCAACTGTCGTTCCTAAATTGAGAGATATGATAGTTGAAAAAGAGAAAAAGTTTACCGTTAGAAAAAATCTTCTCACTACCGGGATCCCGGAATCGGTTCTTTATCAAAAACTCGGAGATATTAACGAACTTCTCGGCGATGCGAAGATGGCGTTTCTTCCCAGCCAATTCGGAGTTAGAATACGATTAACGGCAATTTCGGAATCGGAAGAAAAAGCTAACGAAATGATTCTTGAAGTGGAGCAGAAAATACGAAGCAAAGCCGGAAGATATATTTTCGGCAAAGACGACGACACGCTCGAAGGAGCGATTGCCAAAATTTTAACCGACCGAGATCTGAAAATAGCCACGGCGGAATCCTGCACCGGAGGTTTAATTGCTAACAGATTAACGAATCTTTCCGGCAGCAGCAAATATTTCGAAAGGGGAGTCGTAACATACAGCAACGCCGCTAAAGTGGAATTGCTGAAAGTGGACGAAGACACAATTATGGAAAAGGGCGCGGTAAGCAGAGAAGTTGCAATGCAGATGGCGGAAGGCGTTAAAGCCGTTAGCGGCGTGGATATCGGACTCTCCGTAACGGGAATTATGGGACCGACCGGCGGAACCGACGAGAAACCTGTCGGACTTGTTTACATCGGCATTTGCGACGAGAAGGTCTGCACCGCGGAAGAATTTCATTTCGGAAACGACAGACTTCTGAACAAGGACAGAACTTCGCAAGCCGCGCTTGAAATGGTTCGGCGACATCTTCTTGGCATCCCTTATGGCGAGTAGGCTTTTCATAGCCGCGGAGATTCCGCTTTCGCAAAGAGAAAATCTTATTCGCATCCGCGATGAAATCTGCGAAAACGAATATTGCGCTTTCAAATGGGAGCCGATTGAAAAACTTCATCTAACTCTTAAATTTCTCGGCGATACGGACGAAGAATTGATTCCGGAAATTAAACATACGCTCTACGCAATTACTTCGGATTTTAAGAATATAGAAGTTTCCTATTCCCGCTTCGGTTTGTTTTTCCGCGACGGGATTCCTTCGATTTTATGGGCGGGTTTGAATTATGATTATTCTCTTAAAAAACTGTCTGATAGAATTCAAGAAAAGATGACGAAATTCGGTTTCAAGAAGGAGAGGAGAAAATTCAAACCGCATATAACGCTCTCGCGTTTGAAGTATCTTCCGCCGAACGTATTGTTAAACGGGTTTACAAATTTTGAATTCGAACATGAAAAGTTTCAAATAAACGAAATTGTTTTATACAAAAGCGAATTACAAAGAAGCGGTTCAATTTATAAAAAACTGAAAAACTTTAGATTAGGGGATGCTTGAATGGATGTATGGAATTCTAAATCATTCAGCCATTCAACCATACATCCATTCTTCTTAAGAAATCAGAATGAAGTTGAATCTATCGAACGCACTAATTTCAGTAAAGTAATTTTATAATAAAATTTGAGGGCAAAAATGGAAAAGTATCCTAACGTTGGTTATGATTTTCAACTTTTAATTAAACATCTTTTGGACAGAGTGAACGATTGGCGTCCGAACGAAACAATTCATTACCGCGACAAATTCAGTTATACTTACGCGGATATGTATAAACGCGTACACAAACTTGCGAATTTATTGAAACGTCTCGGCGTTGAAAAAGGAGACATGGTTGCCGTGATGGATTACGACAGTCACAGATATTTGGAGCATTATTTCGCCGTTCCGATGATGGGCGCGATTCTTCATACGATTAATATCCGCTTATCTCCGGAACAGATGCTTTATACCATAAATCACGCGGAAGATAAAATTCTTGTCGTTCACAAAGATTTCGAACCGCTGATTAACGCAATGAAAAAAGGATTCGAAACCGTTGAAAAAATAATTTACATTTCCGACGGCGAAGAATATTCCCCGCAATACGAAGCCGCGGGCGAATACGAAGAATTGCTAAAGCAAGAAAGCGACGATTTCGATTTTCCCGACTTCGACGAAAACACAATCGCAACAACGTTTTACACAACCGGAACTACCGGCGATCCGAAGGGCGTATATTTTTCACATCGTCAGTTAGTTTTGCATACTCTAACGGAAATGGCGGCTCTCAGCAGCGCGCCTTATCCGGCGGGTTTTAATCAGCATGACGTTTATATGCCGCTAACGCCGATGTTTCATGTGCACGCGTGGGGAATGCCTTACATGGCTACGGTTATGGGCGTTAAGCAGATTTATCCCGGACGCTACGACGAGATGATTGTAAAACTGCTGTTGCAGCATAAGGTAACTTTCTCGCATTGCGTCCCGACTATTTTGCAGATGATCGTTGGGAATCCCGCAACAGAACAACTCGATTTTTCGAATTGGAAAGTCGTTATTGGCGGTTCGGCTTTGTCAAAGGGACTCGCGCAAAAGGCGATGAGCAGAGGAATAAAAGTGATGACCGGCTACGGATTGTCGGAAACCGCGCCGCTGTTAACTCTTGCAAATTTCAAACCCGGAATGGAAGAGTTTTCCGAAAAAGATCAAATTGACGTCGTAACGCGTACGGGCTTTCCGGTTTTGTTCGTTCAACTGAAAGTAGTGAACGAAAAAGGAGAAGAATTGCCGCGAGGTTCAAAATACGTAGGAGAAATTGTTGCGCGAACGCCTTGGCTTACGAACGGATATTTTAAACTTGAAGATAAATCGCAAGAATTGTGGAAAGACGGCTGGCTTCATACGGGCGATATTGCATATCGGGACGAGGATGGTTATTTTAAAATTACCGATCGGCTGAAAGACGTAATCAAAACCGGAGGCGAATGGGTTTCTTCTTTGGAGATTGAAAGTCTGATAAGCCAATGTGAATCTATTGCGCAGGTTGCGGTTATCGGAGCGCCGGATGAAACTTGGGGCGAACGTCCCGTGGCTTTTGTTGTCCACGGCAAAAAGAACGCGGCGGAAGAAATTAATTCGGCGTGCAATGAAACATTGAAGCAATTCGTCGAACAAGGAAAAATCGCAAAGTGGGCGATTCCGGACAAATTTATAACCGTGGAAGAAATTCCTAAAACAAGCGTAGGCAAAATCGATAAAAAATTGCTTCGTAAAATTTATCGGGAGAAATACGCAGATTGATTAGAACCGTAAAAAATATTTGTTTTAAATGAATTAAATTGAAATCGAAAAAAATTGAATAATAGAGGAGATAAAATATGACTAACGAACAAGAAGCAAAACAGAAAATTCTTGAGGATACGATATTCAGTATAGAAAAGACTTACGGCAAAGGCGCAATCATGAAATTGGGCGACGGAGTTATCAACAAACTGGATTCGATTGCAACCGGCTCGATTTCGCTCGATTGGGCTTTGGGCATCGGCGGCGTTCCTCGCGGAAGGATTGTGGAGATCTACGGTCCCGAATCGTCGGGGAAAACTACAGTTTGTCTTCACGTAATAGCTGAAGCGCAGAAACTCAGCGGCATTGCGGCGTTTATAGACGCCGAACACGCTCTCGATATAAACTACGCAAAACGTCTCGGCGTTGACGTGAAAAACCTGCTCGTTTCTCAGCCGGATTACGGCGAGCAAGCTTTGGAGATTGTCGATACTTTGGTTCGTTCCAATGCGCTCGATATTATCGTTATCGACTCAGTCGCCGCTCTCGTTCCGCGCTCCGAAATAGAAGGGGAAATGGGAGACGCGCAAATGGGCGTGCAGGCGCGGTTGATGTCGCAGGCGCTTCGTAAAATAACGGGCGCGGTAAGCCGTTCAAAAACTTGCGTAATTTTTACCAACCAACTGCGAAGCAAAATCGGCGTAATGTTCGGGAATCCCGAAACTACGACGGGCGGGAACGCGCTTAAATTCTACGCTTCGGTGAGAATGGATATCAGAAGAATCGCGGCAATTAAAGACGGGCAGGAAGTCATAGGCAACAGAACGAAAGTGAAAATTGTTAAAAGCAAAGTCGCCCCGCCGTTCCGTCAAGTTGAGTTCGATATAATGTATAACGAAGGAATCAGCAAAGCTGGCGATTTGATTGATCTCGGCGTCGATAAAAATATCGTCAAAAAAAGCGGCGCGTGGTTTACGTTCAACGAGGAACGTTTTCAGGGAAGAGAGCAATTCCGCACAAAACTGAAAGAAGACCCCGCTTTGTTGCTGGAACTTGAGAAGCAAGTTAAAACCGAGCTTGGAATGGTTAATGAAGACGCCCCGAAAGAAGAGACTAAAGAGAAGAAAAAATAATTAGTTTAATTATTATTAACCCGCGACAAAGATCGCGGGTTAATTGCCCGAAAGTTTGGCAAAGAAAATTATTCAAAAAAAGCGTCTGTAATTTAAACTCTCCAACTGCACGTTTAACATGCACACAACAGAGAGTTTGATATATTATTCAGAGTAATTCGAAACAATTAACATCTTATTAAAGGGATATATTCATTTCAAATTATATATTTTCTCATAGATGAATAAACTAAAAAAGAATATTACTCTGCTTGAATCAATAATTACATTAATTGATTCGGCGCGCAAAAGAGTTGCACAAACCGTAAATTCAGAAATTACCCTTTTGTATTGGAATATTGGGAAAGAGATAAACGAAAATATTTTAGGACATAAACGGGCGGATTACGGGAAGAAAATCATTTCCGAATTAAGTATAGCTCTTGCCGAACGATACGGTAAAGGATTCGGCAAAAGAAACCTTCATAATTTCATGCGATTCAACGAGCTGTATCCGGAAGTCCAGATTGTGCACTCATTGAGTGCACAATTGAGCTGGACGCATATAAGAAATATTTTATCTATCGAAGATAATCTAAAACGCGAATTTTATATACAGATGTGCAAACATGAGCGTTGGAGCGTAAGAACTTTGCAAGATAGAATTTCAAGCATGCTCTACGAAAGAACCGCGATAAGCAAAAAACCGGAACAAACTATAATAAATGATCTACGGCAATTGGAAAACCAAAATAAAATTACTCCCGATTTGACTTTTAAAGATCCTTATTTCCTTGATTTTCTGGGCTTGCGAGATACATACACGGAAAAAGACCTTGAAAGTTCGATACTTTACCATTTGCAAAATTTTATCGCCGAATTAGGAACTGATTTTGCTTTTCTTTCAAGACAAAAACGTATTATTATTGACAATGAAGATTTTTACATCGATTTACTTTTTTATCACAGAAGTTTGAAAAGCTTAGTCGCAATAGACCTAAAACTTGATAAATTCCGCGCTGCATATAAGGGGCAAATGGAATTATATCTCCGGTGGCTCGAAGTTAATGAAATGAAAGAAGGAGAGAACAAACCAATAGGATTGATTTTGTGCAGTGAAAAGTCTCATGAACAAATCAAATATTTGCTACTCCACAATGACAATAGAATAAAAGTCGCAGAATATTTAACCAAATTACCGAACAAATCCCTTCTCAAAGAAAAGTTAGAAGAAGCGATATTTTTAGCGAAAAGCAAATTGCGCCAATTATGAAATTACTCGAAAAACGAATCAAAGGAAATTACGCCAATCTAATTTTTTCCGGCGGGGAAGAAATAAAAATTCACGTCGATTTTCTTACCGAATTTAATTTGGAAGCGGGCGAAGAAATTGAATTTTCGATTGTTAAGACGTTAAAAGAAATTTCGAAAAAACACGAAGCAAAATTGAAAGCTCTCAACCTTCTCGCGCGCAGAGCGCATTCAAAAAGAGAGTTGACGATAAAACTTCTGCAAAGAAAAATAGAGAAAGAAATTATCGAACAAATTATTCCCGAATTGGAAAGAGCCGGTTTTCTGAACGACGCTGATTTCGCCCGTCTTTACGCGGAAGAAAAGATCTCAAGAAAAAGATTAGGTCCTTTGAAAATAAAATCGGAACTGATCAAGAAAGGAATTTCAAAAGAGATAATCGACGAAACGATTTCCGCTATTGACCGCGACACGATTTACCGAAATTGCAAATATCTTCTCGAAAAAAAGATGAACTTTATCCGCGAAACGGACGAAAGGAAATTGCGAAACAAGTTGTATTCTTACCTGAATTCAAAGGGTTACGAAGCGGAAATAATATACGAATTATTGGGTGATTTATCCAACATTGAGTTTTAAATGTTTTGGTTATCTTTTGTTTTCATAATTTTCAAATTTCAGTTGTCGTTTAAAAAGAAAAGCGGTTTGTTGATTTTTTAATCGTTTTGCGAGGCGGAATATTTTAATAGAATCGTTTGATTCCCATTTTCAATTTGCTTCTATGCAATTACAAGAAAACGAACATATCGAATTAAAGAAAAGCGCTGCAGAATTGAAAGACGCTCTAAAATCAATTTCGGCGATGTTGAATAAACATAAAAAAGGAACTATTTATTTTAACGTAAATTCGGGCGGCGTTCCGGTTAAAAACGATGTTTCCGATAAAACTTTACGAAAAATTTCACAAATTATTTCGGATAAAATTGAGCCGAGAATTTATCCGCATATTTCGATTGAAAAAATCAAATTGATTGACGTTATTAAAATTCAATTTGAAGGCGCCCAAATGCCTTATTCCGCAGAAGGGCGTTATTATATTCGCGTAGCCGACGAAGATAGGCAAATGTCTCAAGCTCAATTAAAACAATTCATTTTGAAAAATAAAGATTTGCGTTGGGATTCGCTTT
>JAADIR010000088.1 GCA_013151245.1 Chlorobiota bacterium | reverse complement strand
CAATACGCGCGTCATGCACAAAAAATTACTTGTCTCGATGTTTTTAATCGGGAAAGATTTATCTTGTAATACTATAAATAATGAACGTTTTCAAACAATAAATGAAATTTGCGAAGCGTCCTAAACATTTTAAGGATTTAAACGATAATTTATGTGTAATTTTGCATCGTTACTTAAAAGCTAAATAAAACGCTTTTCAAATCTGTTAAAGAATGTTATATTTAAATAAACATTATTTTCTTTCTGTTATTTGCTTTTTTGTATAATCTAAATCGGAGATTGTTACTATGGACGCCGCAACTTTGAAAGCCAAACAAGAAAAAACAAAATTAGTTTTATCCAATATTTATAACTTACCGGCGCTTTCCGGCGCAATGCTGGAAATAACGAGAATGCTGGACAACCCTAATACTAACAGTCAGGTCTTGGGAAAAATCATAAGTAAGGATCAAGGCATCGCAACTAAGATACTTTCCATCGCTAACTCTCCGCTTTACGGTTTGAGAAGAAAAGTTTCTACAATTGATTTCGCAATTTTAGTAATCGGTTTTACCGAAATCAAGAATATTATTTTAGCTCTTTCATTGATGGAATCTTTTAGGAATAAAACAGACAAGAATCTCGATCAAAAAGAATTCTGGCTTCATTCATTCCTTTCGGGCACGGCTTCAAAACGCATTGCGGAAGAACTGAAATACGACAACCCTGGAAAAGCTTTTATCGTCGGATTATTGCACGATTTGGGCATTCCGGTTATTCACAAGTATTTCCATACTAATTTCCTTGAAATAATTGAAAGCGTAAAAGAAACCGGTCAAGACCATCTTGAAGCGGAAACCGAAGCGCTCGGTTATAATCATCAGGAAATCGGCAGTTTCCTTAGCGACAAATGGAATCTCCCCGAAGCGATCTGCAACGCTATCAAGTATCATCATACTCCGCTGAAAGACGAGATGGATCCTAAGCTTACGGGCATAATTCATCTTGCAGATTATATGACGCAAAAACTTAAAACGGCTTCATTCTATTGGGACGCCGGGATGTCGTTCTCCGATGAAGAAGCGTCTCTGTTAGGTTTTGAAAATATGGAGCAAGTGGACAGATTTACCGAAGGGTTCAAAATAATTTTTGAAGAGGAAGCTAAAACCTCAATTTTTTAATTGAATCTCCTCAATTGATCTGACGACCGACGGCTGAAGCGCATCCCCGAATCCGGAGATGAATTGTTGAAGTAATTTTTCTCTGACCACAATTACGCATTTAATAGGCAGATTGTTTTGGATGATTTCTATAAATAGATTAGAAACGTCCGGTTCGAAACATTTATTATCAAACTCGCCGATTCCGTATTCGTCAAAAATAAGCCATTCAACCTTTGTGTTAACCGCTTGAGATAATACTTCTTTTCCCCATTGAATAGTATCTTTACTGAAATAATACTTGCCGACTGATAATGAATTTTCCGGTCTGTTTTGGGTCAGTTCTTTTTTCTCTTTTGAAGCGGCGTCAATGATGTATCTCTTTTCATCCTTTTGAATTTGGACAATTCCGCCAACGCTTTCAAGCGTTTCCGCCCAATGATAAATTGAAGTGGATTTGCCGGTTTTTATTCCGCCGGTTAAAATGTAGAAATGATAATTCTTGCAGCTCAAATTATTTATTTTGAAATATTTATAATTTCAATATTTTCAATTTTAGGCAAGTCTGCAATGTTAGGATGATCGTTTGAACATGTATGCTCTTTATGCTCGTCGCTTCCCGTTGACGAGCAATGTCCGCCGCCGCAGCACGAGTCTCCGCCTTGTTTATACTTTCCAATATAAAGCGTCAGCCACATAACGCCCAAAGCTATTAAGAAGAATATGGGAACAACAATGAATTGCGTCATTTATTTTTCCGCCTTTCGTTTTTTAAATATTTTAAAAATTGATCGGTATATGAAAAAACCAAACTATCATTTCTTTTACTGATAAGATAGACGGGAAGTTTCATTTTCTTTGCAAAAGTTAATCCTTTTTCCGGACCTAAAACGTCAATTGCCGTTGCATATCCGTCGGCATACATACATGAATTATGGATTACGGATACCGAGACTAAATTATGCGTAACCGGATAGCCCGTCGTCGGGTCGATTGTGTGAGAATAAATTTTCCCGCGATATTCAAAATAATTATAATAATCGCCGGACGTGGCAAGCGCATCGGCGGACAATTGCACGACTTTAATTATTTTATTTCTATCAACGGGATTGCTGACGCCGATATTCCACTCTTCAAAATTTGCATTTTTCCCGGAAGCGCGAACCTCGCCGCCTACTTCGACCATAAAATTATTATAACCGTTTTTAAGCAAGTATTCAGCCGCTTTATCAACCCCGTATCCTTTTGCTATTGAAGATAGGTCTATTTCCGTTTCCGGAATTGATTTCTTAATTGCCGTTGGATTTTCGCCGATTTTTATTTTATCAATACCGGTAATATTCAACAACGTTTTAACTTCCTGACTATCCGGAATCGTTATTCGTTTCTCTTTTGGTCCGAATCCCCAAAGATTTACGAGCGGCTCAACGGTAATATCAAGCGCGCCGTTAGAGGCTTTTCCAATTTCAAGCGCCGCGCTAACGACTTTTGCAAATTCTTTCGAAATAGGAAACCAATTAGTATCGGTAAAATTGTTGAATCTTGACACTTCGGAATCTACTTTGTAAGTGGACATCATTCTATCGACGGATTGTAAAACGTTATTGACGCCGATGGTAATCATCTCAGATTTCTTTGCGATTCCCGATGAATCCGGAAGCTCGACTTTAATAGAATAACTTGTTCCCATCGTCTTGCCCGAAAAAGTTATTTCATATTGAACCGGCGATTCTTTTTGTTTGCAGCCAAAGAAAAGAAGAAAAACAAGGAAAATAATTCCGCATATTTTCTTGCTCATTTTTTATCCCATCTCCAATTTGAATAGTATTCCCAACTAACCATTGCGTGCAGTTTATTTAGTTCGTCGCTTTTAGCGTTTAAGCTGGCTTTTAAAACGTCGCCCGTCGAAAGTATCCCGATTATATTTTCTTCCTTTTTAATTAAAAGGTGCCTCAGATGTTTGCCCAAGTATTTATCCATCAAATTGAAAACCGTTTCGTCGGCTTCGGCAAAAATCAAATTTTTCGTCATATAATCGTCTATTATTGCCGTCTTCGGATTGAAATCTCCGTCTTTTACATTATATAAAAGATCTCTTTCGGTCCAAATTCCGATAATGTTTCCATCTTTTTCAATTAATATCGCGCCGATTTTGTAGTTGCACATCTTCAATATTGCGTATTCAATTGTTGAGCCGGATTCTACGGAATAGATTTTCATTCCTTTTTCTTTTAATACTTCTTCTGCAGTTCTCATATATTTCTCCTATAAATTTTTCTAAATTAATTGACTATTATAAAAGAGCCTGCTGAATTGCAGGCTGTTTCAATATAGGAAGAATAATTTTTAATAGCAAACACAATTAACCGCCGAAATCGTCAAATAAAATATTTTCTCTTTCAACGCCTTGGCTCAGCAGCATATTTGTAACCGCGCTGTTCATCATAGGCGGACCGCACATATAGTATTCCGCGTCTTCGGGCGCCGGATGATCTTTAATGTACAAATCATAAAGAACTTGATGAATGAATCCCGTCGGACCGGTCCAATTATCTTCCGGCAGCGG
The DNA here is from genome assembly GCA_013151245.1 of Chlorobiota bacterium. Lineage (GTDB taxonomy): Bacteria > Bacteroidota > Ignavibacteria > Ignavibacteriales > Melioribacteraceae > JAADIR01. Next base: position 6,550 of record JAADIR010000088.1, on the reverse strand, counting down.
TTCCGAAAGCGCCAGATACCATTTGAAATTCGGATGCTCTTCGGCTAACTTATCGAATTCATCCGCGTAGAATACTTCCCGCAAACTCCGCGCGCCGTACCAGTAAGACATTTTTCTCGTTGAATTCAACCGTTTAAGCTGATCAAAAATATGAGAACGCATCGGCGCCATACCGGCGCCGCCGCCGATAAACACCATTTCGTTATCGGTTTCGCGCGCAAAAAATTCGCCGTAAGGACCGGATATTGTTACTTTATCTCCGGGTTTAAGATTAAATATATATGAAGACATCTGTCCCGGCGGAACGTCCGGCTTGTTCGGCGGAGGCGACGCAATACGAACGTTCAGCATAATTATTCCTCTTTCTTCGGGATAATTTGCCATCGAATACGCTCTGACAATCGGCTCGTTTACTTTACTTACAAATCTCCAAAGGTTATATTTGTCCCAATCGGGTTTGTATTCGTCTTCAATATCAAAATCGGAATATTTAACGACATGCGGCGGAGCTTCAATTTGAATATATCCGCCCGCTCTAAATTCAACGTTTTCGCCTTCGGGCAGATCAAGAATTAATTCCTTAATAAAAGTAGCCACATTTTTGTTTGAACGAACGGTGCATTCCCATTTTCTAATGTCAAAAATTTCAGCGGGAACTTTAATTTTAAGATTGTTTTTAACCGCAACCTGGCACGATAATCTGTATCCCTCGCGAATTTGTCCGCGCGAAAGTTTTGACGTCTCCGTCGGAAGAACGTCGCCGCCCCCTTCTTCAACAATCATTCTGCATTCGCCGCAAGTGCCTTGCCCGCCGCAAGCCGAAGGAATAAAAATCTTATGCTCGGCAAGAACGTTCATCAGCTTTCCGCCAATCGGAACCTCGATTGTTTTTTCCGGGTCCTCATTAATTTCAATTGATACATTGCCGCTCGGGACCAATTTTGATTTGGCAAAAAGAATAAGTATAACAAGCGCAATTACGATTACCGTAAACATTACAACGCCGAATATAATTAAGCTGGTACCTTCCATCAATTATCCTCTAAAGTTGAATTCCGGAAAAAAGCATAAACGCTATTGCCATTAAACCGGCAGTGATAAAAGTGATTCCCAAACCTCTTAAACCTTTGGGAACATTGCTGTATTTCATTTTTTCTCTAATACCGGCGAGCAGAACAATTGCCAAAGCCCATCCGAAACCGGAGCCGAAGCCGTAAACGACGCTCTCGCCGAAATTGTAACTTCTTTCAACCATAAACAAAGAGCCGCCAAGTATCGCGCAATTCACGGTAATAAGAGGAAGGAATATTCCCAATGAATTGTATAGCGAAGGAACAAATCTATCCAAAATCATTTCAAGAATTTGGACCATTGCGGCAATAACGCCGATATACGTAATCAAACCGAGAAAAGTTAAATCCACGTCGGGAAGTCCCGCCCAAGCCAAAGCTCCTTCCTGTAAAACGTGCGTGTAGATAAGATTATTAACCGGAACCGTAATCAATTGCACGAAAATAACGGCGATCCCTAATCCGAAAGCGGTATCGACTTTCTTGGAAATAGCCATAAACGTGCACATTCCCAAGAAGAAGGCAAGAGCCATATTTTCGATAAAGACGGACTTTACAAACAGACTTAAATAATGTTCAAACATAAATTACGCCTCCTCCATTTGTTCCGGTTTTAACGTTCTGATTATCCAAATAATAAACCCAATCAAGAAAAAAGCGCTGGGCGGCATAAGGAGCATTCCGTTTGCCACGTACCATCCTCCGTCCGTTGAAAGAGGCAATATCGAATATCCAAGAAGTTTCCCGGAGCCGAAAAGTTCTCTTACAAACGCCAGTAAGATAAGAATAAACGTGTAACCGAGCCCGTTGCCGATTCCGTCGATAAAACTCGCTATCGGCGGATTTTTCAAAGCGTAAGCTTCGGTGCGCCCCATAACAATGCAGTTTGTAATAATCAAACCGACGTAAACGGATAATTGTTTACTTACGTCGTAAGCAAATGCGCGAATAAACTGATCGGCAATAATTACAAGCGACGCAATAATAGTCATTTCAACCAAAATACGAATACTGCTCGGAACGTGATTTCTTATCAAACTGACAAACAGATTTGAAAAAGCCGTAACTAAAATTACCGCCAGAGACATTACGATGGCGGTATCCATCTTTGAAGTAACCGCAAGCGCGGAACAAATTCCGAGAATCTGCAGCGCAATAGGGTTATTATTAAAAATGGGATCGAGAAGAATTTCCCTATACTTTTTCATTTTTCTCTCCTCTCAATTTTTTCAAAAAAAGACCGAAGCCTTCGTCGCTCATCCAAAAGCGAACGAGATGATTCACGCCGTTTGTTGTGAGCGTTGCGCCCGATAATCCATCGACTTTATATTTTGCATCCGGCGCGCTCGGGTCAACTTTTCTTTTAATAACTTGAATTTTTAATTTTCCGCTTGGGTCAAAAACTTCTTTCCCGATCCAAAGTTTTTTCCATCTCGGGTTATCAACTTCGCCGCCGAGACCGGGAGTTTCGCCTTGATCGTAAAACGTAAAGCCTTCGACGGTTGATAAATCTTTCGCAAGAGAAATAAACCCGTACATTGTCGACCACAATCCTTTTCCGTAAATCGGGAAAATGTATTTGACGACATTTTTATCTTTATCAAGAACTTGGTAAACAATCATTACCTTGGGCATTCTCTTAATTCCCGCAATATCTTTATCAGCCGGAATAGCTTCCCCCCATTTATCGCTTGAGGCGACGGATTTAACGTCGAAGTCGTTTGTATTAACTACTTCGTCATATTTGTCTTTAGGAATCACTTCGCCGGTTTTAAGGTCTATTATTTCCGGCTCAATATTCTCTTTATAAATATCCTCGATATTGCTTTTCTCTTTGAGCAAATCGCCGGCGGAGAGTATGTTTTTCAGCATATCGAGCTTTTTGTTTTTAGTCTGAATCGGTTTTAATTCAACGGCAGCCGTGGAGACCAAAACCGAAGCCACAAGACAAACGCCGAGGGCAACCATCAATGTTTTTTTTACGTTAGACGACATTTCTCAACTGCCTCCTTTTGATATTGGCATTTATTACTAATTTATCAATAATAGGAGCCGTAATATTTCCGAATAAAATTGCAAGCATCATTCCTTCGGGGAATGCGGGATTAACGACTCGGATCAAGACGACGAGAATTCCGATCAGCAGTCCGTAATAGTATTTCCCTTTAATTGTCATTGCAGAAGTAACGGGATCGGTCGCCATAAACACGGTTCCGAACGCGAAACCGCCGACTACAAAGTGCCATGCCGGAGTAACCGCAAACATCGGATTTGTGCCGCTTCCGACAAAATTAAAAAATAAAGCCATTCCAACCATTCCGATTACTACGCTCAGCATTGTGCGCCACGAACCGATTCCCGTATAAATTAAAATCAAAGCGCCGATTAGTATCGCCAGCGTTGATGTTTCTCCCATTGAGCCGGGTATTGTTCCGAAAAAAGCGTTTGACCACGAAAAGTTAAACGGAATATTAGGATCCGCCATAGCGGCAAGCGGGGTCGCTTTACTAACTCCGTCAACCGCAACCCAAACCTTGTCGCCGGAAATCTGTCCGGGATACGCAAAAAATAAAAACGCTCTCGAAACCAAAGCGGGATTCAGAATATTCATCCCGACTCCGCCGTAAATTTCTTTTCCTATAACGACTCCGAATGAAATTCCGATTGCCACCTGCCACAAAGGAATCGTCGGCGGAAGAATAAGCGGGAATAATAAACTTGTTACAAAGAACCCTTCATTCACCTCGTGCTTGCGAACTATTGCGAATAAAACTTCCCAAAACCCGCCGGCGGCTAGCGTTACAATATAAATGGGCAAAAAGTAAATCAGCCCGAGCAGCATATTTGCAAGAATATTGGAAGAATCGAAAGGGATTCCGAGCGAAGCCGCTAAGCCGCCTTGCCAATTACCAAGCGAACTTCCGCCGACGGCTTCGAGCGCAAGGTTTGCTTGAAGTCCGGTGTTGTAGAACGCCATTAATGTTGCCGGAATAAGCGCTACAACGACAGTCAGCATCATCCGTTTAAGGTCCAGCGAATCCCTCACATGCGAAGCTTTTAACGTAACGGTTGAAGGAGTATATAAAAAAGTATCAATCGCTTCGAATAGCGGGAAGAATTTTTCTAATTTTCCGCCTTTTACAAAATGCTTTTCCTGTTTATCAAGAAAGTTTCTTAAGAATTTCACTATCCTTCCTTTTCAATTAAATTTAAATTTCTTCTTAAATTTTCCATGTGGTCTATTTTAGCCGGACAGACAAAAGTGCATAGGGCTAAGTCTTCTTCTTCCAATTCCAACGCTCCTAATTTTTCAGAGTCCTCAATATCGTCCACCGCTAAGGCTCTCAAAAGAAATGTGGGAAGAATATCAAGCGGCATAACTTGTTCGTAGCTTTCAACCGGAACAATCGCCCTGTGTCCGCCTTTTAAATTCGTATTGAAATTAAATTTTTTGCCCGGCGCCAATGCGGAAAGAAAAGTCCTTTTTACGGAGAACTCATCCATCCCGGGCGCAACCCATCCGAGGAAATGTCTTTCCGTTCCTTCTTCCACAACGGAAATCTGACGGTGGAATCTTCCTAAATAAGCGAGGGCGTCCTTTGCGTGGAAACCGGATAAGACGGAACCCGAAATAACGCGATGATTTCCTTCGACCAATTCGCGCGCGACTATATCGTCGATTGAAGCGCCGATTCTTGTTTTTATCATTCTCGGTTTTTCAACCGAAGGTCCGGCAAATGAAATAATTCTTTCGTTATTTAACTTGCCCGTCGTAAATAAATCTCCGATTGCGGCAACGTCTTGAGCGTCGATTTGAAAAACATTTTTCGTAGAATTAACCGGATCGAGAAAATGAATGTGCGTCCCCGGCAAACCGGCGGGATGCGGACCGGTAAATTCTTCAACGTGAACTTTTTCAACATCGCCGACATTAACGGCAAGCGACGGCGATTTTACGAAGAAAACTTTTCCGTCGGTTAGTTTCGAAATAACTTTCAATCCATTAATAAGCGAATTTTCTTTTCCCTCTAAAACTTTGGACATATTCGGCGCAAGCGGATTTGTATCCATCGCATTAACAAAAATAGAAGCCGGTTTAATTGACGGGTCAACGATTTTTGAGAAAGGACGAACTTTAAGCGCCGTCCACATTCCGGATTCCAGAAGTCCATTTTTAACTTCTTCTTCGGAAAGAGAATTCAATTGGGCGGAAGAGTATTTTTTAAATTCGATATACTCTTCGGAACTGTCAAGATCGATAACAACCGACAAAAGCGCACGGCGGTCTCCGCGATTGATTGCCCGTATTTTACCGCTGCCGGGAGCCGTAAATTTAATTTCAGGATATTTTTTTGCAAAGAAAATTGTTTCCCCGCATTTCACGCTGTCGCCCGCCTCGACATTCATCTTCGGTTTCATACCGATATAATCAATACCTAATACTGCAATCGAATTAACTTTTTTTTCCGTGATGACGTCGGCGGGAGCGCCTTTGATAGGAAGGTCTAAGCCTCTCTTAATTTTAATCATTCCCGTATTACCTTTAGCAAAAGTGTTAAGAATTAAAGTGTAAAGTTAAATAAAATTCTTTTTAATCGTAAAGAATTATTTTACAATTTTAAATGATTTTTTTTTGCAATATTTTTGTCCTTTCGGGAACGACAAGAGATAAGAAAAAAGTTGCAAAGGTTTAAAGGAACAGAGGATAAACGTAAAACGGGAGACGAAAAACGAAAACGCTTCATCAATACGATTCCGACGAAGCCGGCGGACCATTGACTTTTTCCTTCCGATAAGAAATTCAACAATTCCACAATCTCAGTAAATTTTTAATTATTTCAACCGATAGTATTTTACAAACTTTTCTTTTTAATAATAAAAAGGAGATTTTCTTATGTCGCTGATTACGTGGGACGATTCATATTCGGTGAAAGTTGAAGAGATTGACGTACAGCATCAAAAATTAATTTCTCTTATTAACGATTTGAACGACGGAATGGAAGCCGGAAAATCAAAAGAAATTTTAGGCGCGATAATCGACGAACTTGTAAAATATACAAGATACCATTTTGAAACCGAAGAAAAATATTTTGCTCAAATCAATTATCCGGAAACAAGAGCGCACGAAAAAGAACACAATGATTTCGTAAAACAAGTCGCCGAATTTCAAGAGCGCTTCGAAAAAGGAAGCGCTCTCCTCTCCGTTGAAATCATTACGTTTCTGAAAAAGTGGCTGACGGAACACATTAAAGGAACGGATCAAAAATATTCCGAGTATTTCAACGAACGCGGAATATATTAAATTAAACCTTCCGAACGAACGCGTTCCCGGTAATCGGATTTCAAAATTAAAGCGCGAATTAAGAAATTTAATTTGCCGCGCTTAGCGAATCAACACTATTTTTTTAGCCGTTTGCGCCGCGCCGAATCTGATTTGATAAATATAAACGCCCGACGGAAGTTCGCTGCCGTATTCGTCT
>JAADIR010000128.1 GCA_013151245.1 Chlorobiota bacterium | reverse complement strand
GCGCTTCCGGCTTCACTTTGTTGCGCCGAGACAAGCCGCCGAGATAAATTATCCATTTTCCATTGTCAATTATCAATTGCGGTTTACCGCGATATGGTTAGTATATATTTTCGGCGGCAAAAGTCAAGATGTGAAACAAAGACGAGAAAACGGCAAACGATTGTAACGCAGATTGCACACGGGATTCCTACGGAAATTAGTTCCGATTTATGCGGGGCATTTTCACTGCGCGCAGGCTTTTTATAATTTCATCTTCTGTTTGAAATATTTTGTCGCCGATTTTAAACTTGCGCCTTTTAATCCTGTTTCACGTTTTTTGTACGAATGCAAATATTTGACAACTCAAATCGATTTACTTATATTTGTTTTCTGTTTTTAAAAATGGAAACTTTTTAATAAGATGGTCGAAAACAGTCCATTAATTTTTTCCGGTACTTCAAACCCCGAATTAACAAAAAAAATAGTTGATTATTTGGGCGTTAAAACCGGATCGGTTGATATTCGAAGATTCAGCGACGGCGAGATTTGGGCGAAATATAAAGAAAACGTCCGAGGCAGAGATGTCTATATTGTTCAGTCAACTCACCCGCCGGCGGAAAATTTAATGGAACTGCTTATAATGATTGACGCGGCAAAACGCGCATCAGCGAAACGCGTTACCGCGGTTATTCCTTATTTCGGTTACGCCAGGCAAGATAGGAAAGATCAGCCGAGAGTTTCGCTTTCGGCAAAATTGGTCGCCAATTTAATTACAACAGCCGGCGCGGACAGAGTTATTACAATGGATCTGCACGCGGCGCAAATTCAGGGTTTTTTTGATATTCCGTTAGACCATTTATATGCCTCTCTTATTTTCACAAATACTTTAAGAGAGCGCAATCAAAATTTAGTTGTTGTTTCGCCGGACGCCGGCGGAATAAAAATGGCGCGTTCTTATGCAAAAAGAATTAACGCCGGTTTGGTTCTTATTGATAAGAGAAGACCGGAACCGAATAAAACCGAAGTCATGAATATTATCGGCGACGTTGAAGGTAAAGATGTTCTTATTGTTGATGATTTGATTGACACTGCGGGAACTTTTATTTCCGCAATCGACGCTTTAAAGAAAAAAGGAGCTCATGATGTGTACGGCTCAATTACTCATCCCCTTCTTTCGGGGCATGCAATTGAGCGGATTCAAAATTCGGAAATTAAATCTCTTTTTGTCACCGATTCTATTCCGCTGAAAAGCCAATGTGAAAAAATTGAGGTTAGAACGTGTTCCGAATTATTTGCCGAAGCAATTATTCGTTCTTTTAACAACGAATCAATAAGTTCGTTATTTGAAATAGATAAAGGTTAAATTAATAAATTGGAGTGATGCTAGAATGGCTGAAATAGTAATTAATGCTGAGAAAAGAGAGCTTTCTACAAAAGGTTATCTTAATACTTTAAGAAAAAACTCTAAAGTACCGGGCGTTTATTATACTCAACAGGAAGAACCGCTTAATATCGCTATTTCCGAGTATGATATAAACAGACTTGTGTTTACGACTGAAATGAATGTGGTAAATTTAAAAATTGATGAAAAAGAAGCGGGCGTTTGCGTTCTTAAAGACGTTCAATTCGACCCGCTTACAGATAAAGTGATTCATTTTGATTTTCACGGCGTAACGGTGGGACAGGAATTTGAACTGCAGATTCCGGTTTCTCTCGTCGGTCAGGCGCCGGGCGTTAGAGAAGGCGGAATGTTAGAGCAATTTTTGCATAAGCTTGATATTGCTTGCTTGCCTAAATATATTCCTCAGCAACTTGAAATTGACGTTTCGGAATTAAACCTTGGCGATTCGGTTCATGTTAAAGACCTGAATTTTGAAAATGTTAGAATCATTAACCCCGCAGAGGTTATTGTAGTAACCGTTTCGAAAACCAGGGAAGCAATGGCGACCGATGAAGTTGAGGAAGACGCTGAAGAAGCCGCAACCGAACCGGAAGTTATCGGTAAAGGCTCCGATGACGCAGAAGACGAAGGATAATTTTCTTGACCAATTTTAAATTATAAAAATGGAATGTCGGCTCGCGCCGGCATTCTTTTTTTGCTTAAAGATATTCATTATAATTAAGTATATTGCAATTAAATTTTTCAGATTTTTGATTATTACGCGGGCTAAAGATTGAAAATCGTTTTGGGTATTGGTAATCCGGAAAAAAAATATTCTCACACAAGGCATAATGTTGGATTTATGATAGTGGATAAATTCGCCTTAAAACACAAACTCCAGTTCGAACCGTCAAAATATGACTTCTTCTATTCTTTTTACAAACTCGGCAGCAAAGAATTCATGCTCGTTAAACCGACAACCTACGTTAATTTAAGCGGTCTTGCAGCAAAACAAATCATTGAAAATTATGACTGCGCTCCCGAAGACTTGTTAATTGTTTGCGACGACGTGAACTTAGATTCAGGCAAAATCAGAATTCGTAAATCGGGCGGCGACGGAGGTCATAACGGTCTTTATTCTATCATTTACCAACTCGAAACGGATAATTTTCCGAGACTTCGTTTTGGAATCGGACAGGATTTTGCAAAAGGCGAAATGAAAGATTATGTATTAAGTAAATTCAGCTCCGAGGAACTTGAATCGCTGGAAAATAATTTTGATTTTTCAGTTGAGCTGATAGAAAGTTTTATTGACGGCGGAGTAAACTCAATGTTAGATTATTACAGTAAAAATGTTATCAATAATATGACGTCACAAAATTAATAATCCATTCAAATTAGGAGCGATCAAATGGACACAATTCTTTACTTAATTCCTGTTATGGGTGTGTTAGCGCTGCTTTATTCATATTGGAAAAGCGGCTGGATTAACAAACAAAGCACAGGCAACGAGAAAATGACAAGGATCTCGGAGCATATAAGAGACGGGGCAATCTCTTTTCTTAAAACCGAATACAAAGTACTCGTCCTATTCGTCATTGTCGTAGCTTTGCTTCTCGGAATTTTCAACAGCACGAAAGAAGATTCTTCTTGGCTGATTGCAATTTCGTTTATTTACGGCGCTTTCAGTTCGGCGCTTGCCGGATACCTCGGTATGATTGCGGCAACGAAAGCAAATGTAAGAACAACCGAAGCTGCGCGAACCGGAATAAGCCAGGCGCTTAAAGTTGCTTTTTCCGGCGGTTCAATTATGGGTATGAACGTTGTCGGTTTGGGCGTAATCGGCTTGAGCGTTTTATTTATAATTTATTCGAATCTCGATTGGGACTTGTTCAAAGTAATAAACGTTCTAACCGGCTTTTCATTGGGCGCGTCGTCAATTGCATTATTTGCAAGAGTCGGCGGCGGTATTTATACTAAAGCCGCGGACGTTGGCGCCGACTTAGCCGGCAAGGTTTACGAAGGGATACCAGAAGACGATCCGAGAAACCCAGCGACAATAGCCGATAACGTAGGCGATAACGTAGGCGACGTTGCCGGAATGGGCGCCGATCTATTTGAATCTTTTGTCGGAGCTATTATCGGCACAATGGTTTTAGGATCTGCGTTTGCGGCTGATAAAGCTCTCGGGCTTGAGGCTGTAATTCTTCCGCTACTTCTTGCCGGAGTTGGAATCCTTCTTTCAATAATAGGAACCTTTTTCGTCAACGTTAAAGAAGGGGGCAACCCGCAGAAAGCATTAAACATCGGAGAATTCGGGACAACAGGATTGATGGTTATTGCTTCTTATTTTATTATTACTAATTTTCTCCCTGAAACATGGGTGCATAACGGATTTGAATATACAAGTCTTGGAGTTTTCTTTGCTACCATTATTGGACTGTCCGCAGGAGTTTTAATCGGCTTGATAACGGAATATTACACAAGCACCGAAAACAAACCCGTATTCGGAATAGCAAGCCAATCGGTAACAGGGGCGGCAACAAACATTATAGCCGGACTCGGCGTCGGAATGATGTCAACCGCGCTTCCTATTTTGATTATCGCGTTATCAATAATTTTCGCTTTTTCATTGTCAAATCTTTACGGTATTGCAATAGCCGCATTAGGAATGCTTTCAACAACGGGTATCCAGCTTGCGGTTGACGCTTACGGTCCAATTTCCGACAACGCGGGCGGAATTGCAGAAATGGCTGAACTTCCGCACGAAGTTCGCGAAAGAACAGATAAACTTGACGCCGTAGGAAACACAACCGCAGCCATAGGCAAAGGTTTTGCAATAGGTTCGGCTGCGCTAACCGCATTAGCATTGTTTGTTGCATTTATGCAGCAAGCGGCAATTGAAACAATTGATTTGGCTAACCCGATTATCATGGGCGGTTTGTTCATCGGCGGAATGCTTCCGTATCTCTTTTCAGCTTTGGCAATGGGCGCCGTGGGCAGAGCCGCCAAAGAAATGATCATTGAAGTTGGAAGACAATTCAGAGAAATCAAAGGATTGCGCGAAGGAACTGCCGAAGCGGAATATACGCGCTGCGTTGAGATTTCAACAAAAGCTGCAATTAGAGAAATGATTTTACCCGGTCTGATGGCTATATCGGTTCCGGTAATTGTCGGATTTATCAGTAAAGAGATGCTAGCCGGAATGCTCGCGGGCGTTACTGTTTCGGGCGTTTTGATGGCTATTTTCCAATCAAACGCAGGCGGCGCATGGGATAACGCAAAGAAACTTATCGAAGGCGGAATCACAATAGACGGAGTTAAATACGGAAAAGGCTCGGAGACTCATAAAGCCGCAGTGGTCGGCGATACGGTCGGCGATCCTTTCAAAGACACATCCGGACCGTCGCTGAACATTTTAATCAAGCTTATGTCGGTAGTCTCTTTAGTTATTGCACCGCTGATTAAATAGTATTATATTTGTAAGTTATATTTTTAATAAACCCTGCTCTCCGGCAAAAGCCGGAGGGCCTTTTTATTTTTATTTAGTCCAAAGGGAGGTATAAATGAAAACACGCCAATATGAGAGCGTTTTAATTGTCAATGCTGCTCTCGAAGACCCACAAATTGAATCTACGCTTGGTAGAGTAAGAGAAATTATTTCATCCTACGGCGGAGAAATAAACGATCTTGAAACGTGGGGAAGAAAAAGATTATCTTATCCAATCCGTAAAGCCAAAACAGGTTATTACGTTATTTTCCGTTACACGGCTCCGGGCGACGCAGTTGGAAAAATTGAAAGAATGTTTCGTTTAGATGAAGCAGTTTATAGATTTTTGACGGTCACGCTCGACAAAGCGGCTCTCTTGAACATCGAAAAGAAAAAAACCGATAAAGAAAACAAGCTAAGAGAAGAACAGATAGCGCGTCAGGAAAGAGAAAAAGCCGAAGCCGAAGCGGCGGCAGCCGCCGAAGTTGAAACAACTTCAGAGGAAGAAGCGGAAACCGCCGATTCTGAAACCGCTCCTGAATCGAACGACGACGAGACTAACTAAGTTAAATATGTTTAGGTAATGGAGGATATGTATGGCTGATCTTAAGATGCCCGAATTGAATAGCATAATGATTGCCGGTAATCTTACAAAAGATCCGGTGTTCAGAGAAACTTCTAACAATACTCCCGTTGTGAATTTTCATATTGCCGCTAACAGAAGGTATAAAGACAGTTCCAACGAATGGCAAGAAGACGTTTGTTACGTCGGAGTTGTCGCTTGGAACAAACTTGCCGCAAGCTGCAAAGAAAGACTGGCGAAAGGAAGCGCAGTTTTGGTTGACGGCGAACTTCAGAGCCGGACGTTTAGATCCGACGATGAAAAAAACAGAACCGTCGTTGAAATTAAAGCCAAAAGAATTCAATTTCTCAACAAGGGTAAAAAGTTTAACCGCGTAGAAGCGGAAAAACTCTCAGAAACAAAAAATAATGATTTATCGGAAACTAAAAAATCCGATTCTACTGATCACGGCTCCGATGATAATTCTTTTGATAAGTTTCTATCGGACGAAGAATCAGATCTCATTAATAATTAAGTAAAACCGGAGTAAAAATGAAAACAATGAAAACAATGAGAACCAAAAGAGCAAAAAAAGTAATTAACGAATATATTGACTATAAAGACGCTAAATTATTACAAAAATTCGTTAACGATCAAGGGAAAATTATTCCCCGCAGAATAACCGGATTAAGCGCCAAACAACACCGCGAATTAATCCGCGCAATTAAAAGAGCAAGACAAATAGCAATTATGCCTTTCGTTTCGGAAGCGGTTAAGTAGGAGGGAAATAAAAGATGAAAGTTATATTAAGAAAGAATTTCGGTCAGCTTGGACAAATTGGCAACGTGGTTGTTGTGAAAGACGGATATGCGCGTAATTTTTTAATCCCCCGTCAAATAGCTTATACTGCAACAGCCGGAAACTTAAGAGCTTTGGAAGAAGAGAAAATCCAATTGGCTAAAAAAGAATCAAAAGAGCTTGAAGGCGCTCAGACCCTTTTAACGGAACTTGAAAAATTATCCGTTACAATTCCGGTTAAAGTCGGCGAAGAAGATAAAATCTTCGGTACGGTTACAACTCAAATGATTTCAGACGCTTTGAAAGAAAAAGGCTACGACGTCGATAAAAGAAAAATCGAAATTACCGAACCGATTAAATCTCTCGGCATTTACAGCGTTAATGTAAAACTTCATCACGAAGTTAACGCGGTTGTAAAAACTTGGGTCGTCAGAGAATAACAGTTGTTAATCATTTTGATAATTAACGAAGTTTATAACAAATTTTAAGAATTTATAATGAAAGAATTTAGATCAAGAATATTACTCATTGTCGCGGCGGTTGCGTTCAGTGTCTATCTTCTCTATCCTACTTATGCTGATTATAAGAACAATAAAGAGATCAAGGCAAAACTCGTAACCCTCAAAGATAGTATCTTGAAAGTCAATCCTAAAATTACGGAAGATGATTTGGAAAAAAGACTTTCATTTTTAGAAGACAGCCTCGTTGTAAACAATGAAACTTATAAAGAAGATCGTGAAAAAAGGATTAAACTCGGACTCGACCTTCAAGGCGGTATGTACCTTGTTATGGAAGTAAACACCGCCAAGTTGATTGAAAAATTGGCGAAAGATCCCGACGAAGCTTTCAAACAAGTTCTCAAATCCGCAAATAAAGAGGCAAAGAAAACCGATGAGGATTTCGTTTCTATTATTGCCCGTAAATTTGCGGAAAAGAAAATTCGTCTCAGCAGATACTTCGGTTCAATAAGAGAAGACGACGAAACCATAATTAAAAGATTAAAAGCCCAGGAAGAAGACGCCGTTAAACGAGCTATCGAAATTATTAATAACCGCGTCAACCAATACGGCGTTTCGGAACCCAGCATTCAGTCGCAGGGCGCAAGAAGGATTATTGTCGAGCTTCCCGGCGTAGCTAAAGAGGAAGAAGCTAAAAGACTTTTACAGGGCAGAGCTTTACTGGAGTTCAGACTCGTTAAAGAATCTAACTTCACTATTCCTATTATGAACAAAATTGACGAGGTGTTGGCTCAGAGTTTATATTCAACCGACTCTTCGGATACTGCGGTTAACGACTCCACTTCCGCTCTCGATTCTCTGTTGACAGATCAGCAGAAAGCCGACGATATGCAAAAGAAACATCCTTTCTATTCCCTTGCGTGGATAAACACACAAAGCCCTTACGCCGACGCTTTTGTTTCGGCAAAGAACAAAGCTAAGCTGGATAATTATCTTTCCAGACCGGAAGTTAAAAGTGTGATTCCGGATAACGTTCAATTTGTTTACAGCGCCAAACCCGAAGTTAACAAAAACGGCGAAAAAATTTACCGGCTTTATCTTGTAAATAGTAAACCGGAATTAACCGGCGGAGTTATTGTTGACGCTCAGGCAAATATTGATCCGCAAACAACGTCTCCTATTGTTACAATGGATATGAACAGCGAAGGCGCAAGAGAATGGGCAAGAATTACAGGCTCCAATATCGGCAAACGTTGCGCAATTATGCTTGACGGTTTTATTTATTCGGCTCCGACAATTCAAGGCAAAATCCCTTCGGGACGTTCGCAGATTACGGGAATGGGCGATATGGACGAGGCGAAGCTTTTAGAAATCGTTCTTAAAGCCGGCGCGCTCCCCGCCCCCGTTGAAATTATTGAAGAAAGAACCGTCGGACCGTCGTTGGGTCAGGACTCAATTAGGCAAGGTCTCTTTTCCACCGTAGTCGGTTTCTTATTAGTAGCCTTGTTTATGATGGTTTATTATAATAAAGCAGGTACAATTGCGGACATGGCTCTGTTCTTTACCGTTCTTTTTATTCTCGGCGTTCTTGCAGGTTTCCACGCTACGCTTACTCTTCCGGGTATCGCCGGTATTATTCTTACTATCGGTATGGCGGTTGACGCAAACGTTCTTATTTTCGAAAGAATTAGAGAGGAAATGGCGACCGGAAAAACTGCGAAAGCCTCAATTGCTAACGGTTATCAGCAGTCTTACTCCGCTATTTTGGACTCAAACATTACGACCTTCTTCACCGGAATTATCCTCTACCAATTCGGCAGCGGTCCGGTTCAAGGTTTCGCGCTTACTTTGATGATTGGTATTGTTTCCAGTTTGTTCAGCGCTCTCGTAATTACAAGAGTAGTTTTTGATTATTTGGTTTCGAAAGGAGCCAAGATAAATATTGGTTAAAATCTTTAAAGGAGATATTTAATAAATGCGAATATTTAAACAATTAGATTATGACTTTTTAGGTAAGCGAAAAATGGCTTATGTTCTTTCGGGAACTTTGCTTCTCATAGGAATATTAAGCCTTGCTTTCCATGGATTGGAACTTGGAATCGATTTTAAAGGCGGCTCCGAAATAGCGCTTCAGTTTGACAAACCGGTTGACATTGGAGAAATACGTAGTTATAGCGACGAAATTGGACTCGGTAAAGTTGAAATAAAAACTTTCGGCGGCGAAACCGGCGTTCTTATCAGAACGGAACTTCAAACCGTTCCCCACGACAGTTACAGAGAATTTCTTAATGTAATAGATAAGAAAATCGATGAACTTCTTCCCGGCGTTGAAAAACAAATAGTCGATACTTCGGAAATCGAAGTGGTTTACAATTTCCCTAATCCCGATACTACAAACTATTTAAACAATGCCTTATTTAAGGCGGGATTCCAAACAACGAAATTTTCGGAAGAATCGAACAACACAAAGATTGTTATTGGGGTCGGCGTCGCCGATATTATTCAGGAAAAATTAAGAGAAAAATTTCCCGAAAATCCTTTCAAAGTTCTGAAAGTTGATTTGGTCGGTCCGAAAATCGGTAAAGAACTTAAATTGGACGCCGTAATTGCGGTATTTTTGGCGCTTCTGGTTATTCTTGTTTATCTCGGTTTCCGATTTAAATTTGTATTTGCCATCGGCGCGGTTGTCGCTCTTTTCCACGACGTTCTGATAACGCTTGGGTTGTTCTCGCTTCTTTACGGAGTGAGCGACTGGCTTAATCTCGAAATATCAGTCAACGTTGTCGCCGCCTTCTTAACTTTGGTCGGTTATTCTATCAACGATACTGTGGTAGTATTCGACAGAATCAGAGAGAATTTGAAAATTCACAAAACCGGGGATTTAGGTAAAATAATTAATAGATCCATCAGCAACACAATGCCGAGAACAATTATTACATCGTTTACAACTTTGCTCTCTACTTTTGTATTGCTTATCTTCGGCGGCGACGTGTTACGCGGATTCGCTTTCACTCTTTTCTTCGGCGTTATCATCGGTACTTATTCTTCCATCTTCGTTGCCAGCGCTTTTGTTTATGATTATGTAACTAAATCGAAGAAAAGAATTTCGTTCTGATTTTTCAATACATTAAATTTAGAAGCCGGTTTCATAGCCGGCTTTTTTTATGTGGATTTTTCTATTCGTTGGGAAAATATTTAATCAAGTTCGATAAACATTTTTGTACATCTATGAATTTTATTCTACTAAAACTTAATTTGTTTTCGAAAATATATAAAATTGAAAGCAGTCATTGCGAGAGTTTTTTTCGAAGCAATCTGTTTGTTTTAGCGGCTATTTAAAAAGATTACGTCCCGTCAAAAAGATGTTAGGCAAACCTTCACAAAAACATTCTTCGCGATTACGCAAGTTTAAGTTTCCGAAAACCAATTTGTGATTAGTATATTTTGAATTATTATTCATTCTTTCTCTAATCTTTTTTAATATTCGGCATGAGTAAGAAATGTCGAAAATTGCTTTTTCTGAATTTTACATGTAATATTTTTGCGCAAACTCTCCCCGTAATTGCGCCGAACTATAACTCAAATGATTTGGTTTATCCCAAAAAAGTTCATCGCGTAAAATTTCTAACGAAGATAT
>JAADIR010000237.1 GCA_013151245.1 Chlorobiota bacterium | reverse complement strand
GAAGACAACCGGTATAAAAAAGTTTGGGAAAAAGGCGAAGACAAACCGGATATAATTTTGACTTACAAAGGAAAATCGGTTTTTCTCGATTGGAAAGGAAAGCACAAACCCTTATGGATATTAAATAAAAGAGCCGTAACGGCTTACGAAAAGTGGAGCGAAATCTACAGCATGTCCGCTATAATCGTTTTTTTCGTTTTCGATAAAGCCGGAAACCTTACCGGCAAAAAATTTGCTTTTATCGGCAAGCATTCTTATGTTGATTCCGCTAAAAGGCAGTGGGATAAGAATGAAACGGTTCAATTTACAAACGAACTGCCCGATTTTACAAAAGCCGAATTGATTTCATATCTGCTTGAGGAAAATTAACTTTATGAATGAAAAAGATTTTAAGATTCTCGAAAATATTTTCTTAACTTCTTCTTCGTCGGAAGAATTGTTCGACGCTTTCGACACAGCGTTAAAAGGAAATATCGGGGATTTGGAAATCTACAAAATACTGCTTGCCAATCCGGCTTTGTCAATAGAGGAAATTGAAATGTACGTTAAAATCCTTTCCCAAAAATTCCCTTCAATAAAGTATGATCTATTCATGTGGGCGGCTTTCATCTTTGAAACTTACACGCATGTTAGCGAATATTTGGAGAAGGCGACCGAGTATTACGCAAAAGCGGCGGATATGGATTTTTCTAATTGCGAACCGTACATAAGTATGCTGAAAAATTACGACTACGACTTAAAGCTGCCCGTCAACAAAACGATAACCAACTTCATCGAAAGCAGATTAAATCTAATCAAATGCAAAAGTAAAATCTATTCCGCGCTGGCGAAACATTACGGCAAACTCGGCGACGGCAAAAAGAAAGCCAAGTATCTTGAGCTATATGAAAAAGCGGTTCGCGAAGAAAATTAATAACTCATAGCGCGGTAAAACGTAATTGACAATTGAGAATGGAAAATGGAGAATTGGAATGATGAAATTTTTAGCGGGACAATTGATATTTCGGCTTGATTGATTAGAGCTTCTGCAAAAAAACCGAAAGATGTTTTTTAATTGTAAAATGAGTTAATAATAAAATCCTATTCTGAAATAAAATTGAACCGGACCCCATGAAATTGTGGAAGAACCTTTCGCTTTCTTTATCGCGAAGGCTCGTCCCATTGAAAAATCAACGGGACCAATCGGAGTGTCGAGAGAAAAAGTCGCCCCGATTCCGTGCTGCAAATCTTTGATGCGTATCTGCTCTCTGTTTTCCCAAATCGAACCTATATCGTATCTTCCGCTTATAAACGCCGGGAAGAATATTTTGAATGGGAATTTGAATCTGTAATTCAGCGAGGCTCTGAAAACCTGTCGTCCCCTAAACTCAAAATCACGGTATCCGAAAAAATCATTCTGACCGCCGAGAGAAAACTGCTGACTAAGAGGCAGCGTCTGATCGGCAAATCCTAATTTTACTCCGACGCTTATATTATGCAGAGGATGAACCGAAATAAAACCAAAATAATCAAATGAAAATTTCACAAACCCAACGCCGCCGCCGAGAACTCGCTGCGCAGTTTCATAGTAGGTGTTTAAGTAGAATCCTTTATCGGGATAAGGATATTTATCTTGAGTATCAAGAACTACCCGGAACTTTAAGCTTACAATATTATCTTTATATTCGTCAACGTCGGGATTGTCTCTTAGTTTTTTAATTTCGTTCGATTCATATTTACCTTCGAACATCATATTGCCGAGACGCTTTATCCGTCCGCCTATTCCGACCAAGCCGCCGTAGTAAATCTGCCTGTATTCTCCCGTTTCCGAACGCTGAAATTCATGCGGGGTTAACTTTGTATATTCGTAAGTTTTTACGCCCTCGAATCTATAATAACCTTGAAGGAAGTAAGTTAAATACGTATCGAACAATCTGTATGCGCGGTGTTCAACGGAAAAATTATTTTTCCTCGGCGAGCCGCTTACGTTAATTCCTATCTCGGTGCCGGTTCCAAACAGATTTTCTTCCCTCACATCGATTGAGGCTTGAAAGAAATTCTCGTTATCAGCGCGAAGACTGAAGCGGATAAGGGAAGTAGGTTTCTCCTTCACAAAAACGTTAAGAGTGTTTACCGAATCCCGCTTAATGGAGAGGTCGATATCGCTGAACAAATTGATTGTCTGTAAATTCTGCAGTCCTTCAACAATCTCTTTGAAATTTTTCTTCTCGCCTATTAATTTCGGGAATTCCCTTTTAATCACGCGGTCAACGGTTTTAATATTTCCCTTTATCTCAATCCCGGCGATCGTTTGCTCTTCAAAGTAAACTTCAATTCTGTTCTTATTTTTATCGACATTAATTTTTTTTACGCCGGCAATTAAAATGCCTTTGTACCTATACACCCGTAGAATGTCCAGCAATGCATCGACCAGTTTATCCGGATTATATGGTTTGCCGAGAAGATTTTCAAGGCGCCCGCATGCTTTCGCCGAATCGATTGCGGTTATTCCGAAGCACGAAATATCGTTCACCGTAAAATTGTATTTAGGGAAAAGCCGCAGAACCGACTTCCCGTTATTGCGAATAATTTTCAGCGTTAAGTCGGAAAAATCGCTGCGGAGAAAAAAGAGCGACAAATAGAATTTCAATTCGGCGGCCGAAATTGAAGAAACGTTCGGGAGTAAATGAAAAAACTTTCTTTCGACGGCGGTTGATTTTTTGTCCAAAGATAAATTAAATTTCAGACTATCCCGACCGCCGTTTCTTTTGATATAGGCATTCTTTAGTCTTTCAAGCAGCGGAGCGATAGATTTTTTTCCGGTCTCATATCCCATTTGAATTAATTTTTGAAGATTCGAGAAATCATCATTTTTATATCCGTTAATCTCCGGAGTAATAACAAAATCCGCCGCCTTCAATTGCCGCTCCATAATTTTAATCGACGGAATTGAAACAATTTGATCGGCAATTTCCCAAGGGTAAACTATCTCGTTCTTCTTTCTCAGCCGGCTTGTTGCGTTTACGGCAATTACAAAGTCAGCTCCCTCCTTCTTTGTCTGAAAAGTAGGAACGTTTGCCACAAGTCCGCCGTCAACCAAAATAAGGGAATCTATTTGCACCGGAGGCAGAAGAAAAGAGACGCTGGAACTCGCTCTGAGCGCTCTGCCGAGCGATTGATCTTTCAAAATTACCGGCTCGCCGGTAATCAAATTTGTGCTTACTGCAAAAAACGGAATGCGGAACTTGCTGAAGTTTCTACGGTAGTTCAGCGGCGCATTAAGGCTCAACAGCGTTAAGAAGTTAGAGACTTTTTCGCCCGAGTTGATGGATTCCGGAATTACCGGCTTGAATCCGTCCATTCTTACGGAAAACAAAGCTCTGTCCTGGGTGATTTTCTGTTCTACAAAAAGTTCTTTCCGCTCCTTTCTTTCAACGGAAAAAAAGTTACTCCACTCGGTATTTACAATTATTGAATCTATCTGAGAAATAGAATAGCCCGCGGCATACAACCCGCCTATAATTCCGCCCATGCTGGTGCCGACAATTAAATCGATAGGAATTTTCGCTTCAAACAGCGCATTCATAACGCCAAGCTGCGAAATGCCTCTGGCTCCGCCGCCGCTGAGCGCCAAGCCGACGCGGGGAAAATCCCGCGGAACATTTTTTTCTAACCCGAAAAGAATACGTTTCTTTTCCAAATCGGGTTTTATTATTGTCGAGTCTTGCGCGTAGAAATGCGCCGAAGTTAAAACAATGAAAAACAATATGAGAATTCTTTTTCGCATAAGTTCAAATTTAAATTTTACTTAACTCAAATAAAACAAAAAAAATGATTCCGAAACAGATTCCGGATAGTCAAAAAAAAAAATAAATACAATTTTAAAATCTACGGCAAAAAAGAATAAACGTTATTTAATCGAGATTCAATAATAACATCGCTTCTTCGGCGTTTGTTGACAAGTAGAATGTCAAATAAAAATCCCGAATGGATGAAATTATTGTAAAATCGGCATTTGGGAAAATATACTTAACTCCGAAGGAGCGCCATAATTTTTATCGCCGATTTCCTTCGCTAACATTTTTACCGCCGCTATTAAACTTGTTTCAAAAAAAAGGGAAACATTTCTGTTTCCCCCAAATTATTATAAATATTTATCCGACTATTTTCTCTTTTTCTTTCCTTGTTTCTGCGATTGCGATTGTTTTTCCGCGGCTTCCATCATCCGCGACATAAATCCGCCTTTCTTTTTATCGGCGTTTTTAACGGGCACAAGTTCCGCGTCGTCTTTGCTTCTGTTTACAAGATGTTGCTGAATTATTGAGAATAAGTTAAAAAGGAAATAATACAAATTAAGTCCCGAAGGAAAACTCATGAACATTAGAGTAAACACAACGGGCATTGCATATACCATTGCTTTTTGGCTGGGGTCTTTCATGCTCATCTTTTGCTGGAAGAACATCGTAACGCCGAGTAGAACCGCAAGCCCGCTTATTTGGTCGATGCCGAACAGCGGCAGCTTAAACGGAAGCGTAGCAATAATATCCGGCGATGAAAGGTTGTCAATCCATAAAATAAAGGGCTGCTGACGGATTTCAATTGCAACTTTAAAGAACCCGAAAAGAGCGAAAAGAATAGGCATCTGAAGCATCATCGGCAAACAGCCGCCCGCTGGATTTACGCCATAGGTCTTATAAAGCTTCATCGTTTCTTTCTGAACTTTTTGCTGATCGTCTTTAAACTTCTCCTTCAGTTCGGAAATTTTCGGTTGCAGCAGCTGCATCTTCTTCATCGACTTGTAACTCTGTTTCGTCAGCGGATGGAGCGCCAGCTTGATGATGATTGAAAAAACAATAATCACAAAACCGTAGTTAGGAATAAAACGATGCAGAAACGAGAATAACGGGAGAAGAATATATTCCGAAATCGGGCGGATGATAAATTTCAACCCGAAAAAACTTCCAAAGTCAATCACGTTTTCGTAGGCAAGTCCGTATGATTTAAGAGTCGAGTACTCAAGCGGACCTATATAAAGCAGATAAGTGTCTTTTTGATAATCGCTTCCCTTGAAAGGGATTTTCAAACTTCCGCTGAAATATTTTCTCTGTCCGAGACCCGGGACGTCTTTAAAAACGCCTTCAACCAAAGCGCCGTCGTCCGGCGAAGGATTTTGCGGAGACAAAATCACCGCAAAATATTTATTCTTGATTGAAATCCAATCTATTTTTCCGTTCAGATCTTTTTTCACCGGTTCGTCCGCGCTTTTAACTTCAACCGACATAACTTCTTCGCCCGAATACACTATCGCGTTTGAATAAGTCGCTTCGTCCACGGAATTTTTTTCAACAAAGTTAATTCCGTTGCCCCACGAAACATCGTAACGGTAACTGCTGATTACTTCGCTCATTTTTTCAAGTTCAACGTCAACTTTCATTTGGTAATTGTCGCCGTACAATCTGAAGTTCTTTCTGATTATTCTTCCGTTTTCAGATTTAAATTCGAAGACAAGGTTGAGTGAATCTTTACCGGTTAAACTCAAGTTTGAAATTGGAGAAATGGATTTGAAATCGAGATCCTTCGTGTTGACGAGCTGCCCTTCTTTTGTGACAAAGATAAGGTTGAAGTCGCCGCCCTCTTTCGTATAGTTAACCAATTGAACATGCGTATCGTAAAAATTATTCGGGTCTTTTTCTTTATAGTACCAAGTATTATATTTTTTCAGAAAATATTTTTTTATCCGCGCGCCCTTAGTGGTAAATTCAATCAGCGCCAAATCATTTTCAAAAGTAATTATCCGTTCCTTCGAGTTTGTCGGAGCAAATTCGCCTTCAATAATCTTCGATTTTTCTTCGGTATTTTTTACTGATTCTTCCGGTTGAACTTTTTTAACGGTTTTTTTCGCAACCGCTTTTTTCGCGGAAGTTGAATCTGGCGTAACTAAAGTTGTGTCGTTTTGATGTGTTTTGTCAACCGGCGGCTGTTCGGGGCTGTTAATGTAAAGCCAGACAACCAGAATAACGCCGATTAATACAAATGCGATTGTTGTATTCTTATCCATAATTCCAAATCAATAAATTTTAATTTTTCAAATTAGCGGAACAAAAGAACGCGATTAAAGTTCAGCTTTAATTATATTTAGCAAAGAGATAATTTCGTCAATTACGTCGTCTAATTTTACAACTCTTTTATTTCTTTGATTAACGGAATTAGGGGAAAGAACAATAAGAAGCTTTTTCCCTACTTCGTTAAGGCGGTTGATTAAATACATTTTATTCAACCGATAGGATTCGCGAAGGAGTCTTTTCACTCGGTTTCTCCAAACGGCGTTGCCCGCTTTTTTATGAACGGCGAATGCAACTTTTACCGGCGGATAGTCGGCGTTGTCCGTAAAGCAAACAACAGCTTTGAAGCTGTTGTTATAAGAATAAATCGTTTTCCCCTTTGAATAAACAAACTGAAAGTCGTTTTTAGCGGAAAGTCTTTCTTCCTTTGCGAGACCCTTAGGCTTCAAAATTAAAATTCGTCGCTAACCGTTAATTTTTTACGACCTTTCGCTCTGCGTCTTGATAAAACGGCTCTTCCGTTCTTTGTAGCCATTCTGGAGCGGAAACCGTGTTTGTTTTTTCTTTTTCTGTTGCTTGGCTGATACGTGCGTTTCATTTTTTTACCTTATCTTTTTATTTATTTTCAAAAAAGAATACAAAATTACTCAATTAATCCTGGAAAAACAATATTTTTTAACGACTTAGCTTCCCGAAATTCAGCGTAAAGGCACAAGTTTAAAATCAGCGGAAAAAGAATTTAAGAACAGATAAAGACAACTATGGAAAGATTAAAATTTCTCGCCGTTTTCCTGCAAGTATCGACTATTTGAACGAAACTGATATTTCGTTTTGCTTACGAACAGTCATTCCCGCGAAGGCTTGCCTTCCGGTAGGCAAGCCTTCGCTGGTATGACAGAGAGAACATGTCATAGTTTTTTTGACTTATTAAACTATTCGAAGACCTGAAGTTATCAGATTGCTTTTGATATTTCGCCACTGATTTTTAAACTTGTTCATGCAATATTATTAGAAATGACAATAAAATTAGAGTTTCGAATTAAAACAAAAAAAGTAATCCGTTAAAAATTTTAAAAACCCGAAATGAATTCATTTCGGACTTTTTTTGAGCCGGCAGACGGACTCGAACCGACGACCGGCTGATTATCCGGCAACCGCCGGACTGCTCTATCTTCTGAGTGTTTCGCTCTCTGAAATACTTTAAATGACAAAAGCCCGAAATGAATTCTTTCGGGCTTTTCTTGAGCTGGCAGACGGACTCGAACCGCCGACCGGCTGATTATCCGGCAGCCGCCGGACTGCTCTAGCATCTGAGTGTTTCGTCCTCTGAAAAACTTTAAATGACAAAAGCCCGAAATGAAATCTTTCGGGCTTTTTTTTTGAGCTGGTGAACGGACTCGAACCGCCGACCGGCTGATTACAAATCAGCTGCTCTACCAACTGAGCTACACCAGCATTTTACATGCAAAATTTTGAACGTGAAAAGTAATATATTTTCCCGTTCTTTGCAATAACAATTTCCCTTTCGTATCTTAAATTTTAAAAAAGTTATTATGTTAACCAAAAACGAACTGAAATATTATTCATCTCTCTTACGAAAGAAAAACAGAATAGCCGAAAGAAAATTTATCGCCGAAGGTAAAAGACTTATCGGCGAAGCGCTGAAAAGCGACTTTGAAATTGAAATTGTATTCTTCGCCGACGAATTTATCGAAGCGGAAAAATCTTTTTCCGAAAGAATAAAGAAGAAACGAATCCGCGCCGAAACCGTTAATCATGCGGAATTAAAACGCTTAACCGACACGAAAACTCCGCAGGGAATTGCGGCGGTTTTGCGAATGCCGGAAGAAACGAAACCCGATTTTAATTCAAAATTTATTCTTGCCGTGGAAAACGTTTCCGATCCCGGAAATTTGGGAACGCTTTTCCGCTCGGCAAGTTGGTTCGGAATTTCAGATATTTTGTTAAGCGCCGATTGCGCCGAGCCGTTCAACCCGAAAGTCGTCCGCGCTAGCATGGGCGCGATTTTCAATTTAAATATTTCGGTCGGAAATTCTTTTATCGAAACGTTGACGTCTTTTCGTCAAAAAGGATATTCAATTTTAACGGCGGATATGAAAGGAGAAAACGTTTTCAAATTCAACCCGAGTAAAAAAATAATTCTCGCGCTTGCAAACGAAGCCGACGGTCCGAGCCGAGAACTTCTTTCAATTACGAATGAAAAGATTTCCATTCCCCTCTTGGGCAAAGGAGAATCGTTAAACGTCGCCGTCGCCGGTTCAATAATTATGAGTATTATTTCTCACGGACTTATTTAATTCTGAAAACCCGCTCGAAAAAATTTTAATTACAACGAATCCTGCTGCGCCGTTTCAAATTTCTGCAGCGCCATTACGCTATCGACAAACGCGCTGCGCGAGGCTTCAACGAACGTATCGACTCCCGCTTCGAAAATGGAAATCAGAAAATCATATTTTGCGCTGTCGAGCGGTTCGTTAATTAATCCTACCGGTACGGAGTAAGAATCGTTTGCGTTCGATCCGTAAATCATAAAGTTTGCCGTCGAGTCGTACATTTCATAATCCGAAGAATCGGGCGGACGGGCGTAAACTTTGGCGTAAATCGTTCTTTGATAATCTTTATCTACGTTGACGTCAAAATTAATTTTACGGAATTGCGTGTAGCCGTCGCCGTCAAGGTCCAAAGAATCGCTCCACCATACTTTATCAATCGAATAGAAAAAGAGATCGTCGTCTTCGGTTTCAAACCCCACGTCATTAAGCGCGGGCAAAGCTTGATCAACGAAATCAACCAACAGTCCGCTCCCCGTTTCGTAAAGCTCGACGCGAAAATCGTAAAGTCCGTATTCAAGTTCTTCGTTCGGATCTCCGACGGTTAGCGCAACGGCGTCGGACGAATCATTTCCGCTGATTGTGAAATTGTCAATTTCGTCATAAAGCGTATATTCCGCAGCTTGCTCTTCCTTATAAAAAACTTTCGCGTTCATTTCCCGCGTTCCGCTGTCGTTTACGTCGGCGTTAATATTGAGCGTTGCCGCCCGCCAATAGCCGTCTTCGTCCTTATCCAGCGAATCGCTCCACCAAACAGTCATTGAAAAGTCTTTATCTTCGTTCGATTCCTCGAATTTATTTCCGAATAGAATTAAGTTTTCCGCGGAATCGGGAACCGCTTCAATCCGTTCGGAATCTTTTTCATAAACTTCAATTTTGAAATCGTAAACTCCGCGCGAAAGTTCTTTATTCGGAGAACCGATTGCAACGTCGAAAAAGTTATCGCCGTTTTTCCCGATTACTTTTTGATCTTCCGAGAAAGCGTAAAAAGTGAAACCCGACGCGTCGAATCGTTTGTAGTAAACGCGGGCGTAAACCGTCCTCGCTACGTCTTCAGCGAGATGAACGTTGAAGTTGAGCCGCTTGAACGAAAAGTAACCGTCGTTATTGGCGTCCAGCGAATCCGACCACCAAACCGAAGATATTGAATATGTGTAATCCGGCGGCGGCGTTTCCGTTGTGTCGCAGGAATAAATTAATATAATCGTAAGAACTGCAAATCCTAAAATCAAAATCTTTTTCATTTTAAACATCCTCGATAAAAACTATTTGATCATTCGCACCTTTCGGCAGGGAATCTGTTTTGTACGGGAACCATCTCCAACGGAATTTCTTCGTAAGTCATTGTTTGGATATATCCGTCGGGCGAATTCGGCGACTTGCCGAAATCGATGCAAACGTCGTAGCCGAGTTTGCCTATTCCAATTGAAAAGCATACTCTAAAAGAGCCGTCGGACGAAATTGTTGTTGACGCATAAATTTTAAAATGAGCGCAAATGTCAATTCCGGCAATAGATACGCACGCCTTTCCCTTGAATCTCACGCTCCCTTTAAAAGTAACGGTTCCGTCTTTATGTTCCAGCGTGAGTTTTAATCTAAAATCATATCCTATTGACAATCCGCCGGCGTGCGCGTGGAACCCTTGCGAAGCGCGCCCCGTAAATTTGAAGTTTCCGTTCTTCGCAACGTAACCGTCAACGCCCACTCTATTAAATCCGGCAATCGAAGCTTCGCCGGAAAAATACATTTCATTAGGATTCAGAACCAAATATGAATACCCCATATCCAAATGATAACCGGGCAAATTCAAATAAGATTCCATTTTAAATCCCATTTCCCAATCGCTTAGTTCGTTGCCTATTTGTCCGAAAAAAGTTTCCTTCTGCTCGAACGGAGCGAGATAATCAAGGAAGTCCCAATCATGACCGATCACGTCGTATAGAAAATCGCTAACGGTTTCGGACGGCATTTCCCGAACGCCCACAAAAGACAAATGCGTATGACCGTCGTCGCTTACGGTAAACGCCAAACTTGCCTGCCCCAGAACCACTTCCACGTTAAGCCAATCGAGGGCTTCGTTGTCAAAAGTCGCTTGTCCGTTTACCCCAAGCGTAAACGCCGAAGTTTCGCCGTCAAAAAATTTGTCCGATTCCTCGACGCTGTTGTCGGTAAATCCAATCACGGCTTCGCCTGAAACGGCGATAGGATATTCCGCAAGCGGAACCGTCCCCGAAAAATATAAGTTTCCGTAAAATGAAGGAATTCTATTATCGAAATTAACCAACGGGGAAAACGAAATATTTCCTTGACTTGAAATGGCGAAACCGACGTCGCTCAAATCGCCTAGCGACGTTCCGTTGATATCGCCGGAAGCGAAGAAAAACGGATCGGTCGGGTCGATGGCTATTTTTTTAACATTCTCAAGCGACGAACTTGTAATATTGCAAGCGAGCGGATTTGTATTTTCGTAATAAAAATAATATTTGTCTTTATTTACCGGCCAATTGAAAGCGCCGAGGTCGAATTCGCTTCCTTTCTTAAATCCGAACGGCGTTCCTACAAGTTCGCTCATTTCCAAATTATGAAGCAGTCCTTCTTTCGGAAGTTCCGCGAGACCGAAACCATTGATATCCGAATAATTTCCGTCTTTGGAAGACGAGGGCGTCAATTCAAAATCGCCGCTCGAAAGGCGCATGTCGCCGTATTGCTCGTTTTGCACAAATATGCTTCCACGGATTCGTACGCTGTTTTCCCCTTTGATTACGTTGTCTTTATTGGTTTTCAGAATAATTGCGTTGTCCCCTTCGCCTAATACGAAAGTTTCGGCGTCGGGTTCCAGCGTTTGAACCTCAAACGGGTCCGGCGGTTCGACAAAGTTTTCAACTCTGCAGCTGTTGAATATAAAAACCGATAAAATCATAACCGCAAATTGAACGTATATTTTTCGGCGCAACATTTCCGCCTCCTAAAATTTATAATTCAAATCTATATCCGAAATCGATTTCAACTTGATGGAACGCCGGATAGACTTTGTACTGCATCCCGAATTCGCCGGTTTGCGGTTCTTCTCCGAAAACCCCTAAATTCGTTCCCCAAAAGCCGTATTGAACTCCGAGGAAAAATCCGCGAAGAGTATATTCTATTCCGCCTCCGAAAGAATAGCTTGGTCCTTTGTCCTTCTCTTCCTTAAAGTAATCTTCGAGCGAGGGATAAGTCGTATTCTGAAAAGTCGAAAACCAATATCCGCCTCCGCCGAACGCGTAAAAGCGCAGATGTTTGTCGAATAATTTGAAAAGCGTCAGTTGAATATGCAGATAAGCCGTTTGAGTTTTCATGATGTATTTTTTCAAATGCGCTTGAGAGTTGTTGTAACCGAGCCTTAAACTTACGATCCAATTCGTCCTGGAATACTCGATAAAACCGCCGCGCGGATTACGGTAATTTTCCATATTCTTTTCATAAGGAATATTTACCGCTCCGTATGAAATACCAATTGCTAACAAAGGAGAACTTAGACTTTCCGTAACGTCTGTTGAATAGACGTAACCGTCAACCGGATAAAGAACTTTTTTCCAAACTTTATTTTGCGTTCCGCTCTTTTTGATTAAAGTAAGAATTTTTTCGCCGAACTTTATTATTCCGATATTTTCGGAAGAAAAGGAGGCTTCCTTTTTAACGAATAAAAATTCTTTGCTTCCGTAAAGTATTTCCGGTTCCCATTCAATATTTCCGGTAAATTCTTGAAAAGATTTGCTTTTTATTCTTTCGGGAATATTTTTTTTCTGCGTTTCCGAAAGGAGATTTTTTGACTGAACAAATCCCTTTATCGGGTAAAGCGCTTTTTTCCATCCAAACTTTGCTTCTCCGCCGGTTTCATTAACGATGAGGATTCTCTCCAAATAATTGTAATGACCCATCAATTGCGAATCTTCGGAAGGCATTGAATAGACTTTTACTTCTTCTTTTGCGGCGTAACGAATTTCCGCAGTCCAACCGTTTCCATTCGGAACGGGTATAGTTTTTCCATAAAGAATATTAGAAAGAAATAGACTTACAAACGCGGCTAGTGATATTTGAAGAGCAAATTTATATTTGAACATCGTTATCCTAAAGGATATCAACGAATTAAGTTCAAAGCGTTATATATATTTTCAAATTAATGTTAATTACGCGAAAATGCAAAAAATAATTTTTACGCCGAAATTTCAATGCTAACATTTCTATCGGGTTTTCATTACTGACATTTTTAAAGAGTTACTACAAAAGGAAAATTAAGATTATTTTTCATTTTCAAGAAACATTAAACTATTTTCCCAATAAGGAAAAGTTTCTATCTTTTCCCGTTAAAGAAAACGTATTTTTATTGTTTTATATTACTAAAATATTCGGCACGTTAATTGTAAAAAGTAAACTTAAAATTGTTTGAGGTAATAATGAATTTAACTCACGTTGAACATATTGGGATTGCCGTAAAAAATTTGGACGAGGCGGTCAAATTTTACGAAAGCGTTTTCGGACTGGAATGCTACGGAATTGAGGAAGTGATCAATCAAAAAGTGAGAACGGCTTTCTTCAAAGTAGGAGAGACGAAAATTGAACTTCTCGAAGCGACCGATCCGGAAAGCCCAATCGCTAAATTTGTTAATAAACGGGGCGAAGGAATTCACCACTTGGCGTTTCACGTTGAGGGAATAGAACGCGCTCTGGAAGAAGCAAAAGAAAAGGGAATCAAATTGATTGATGAAAAACCGCGCGACGGAGCTGAAAATATGAAGATCGGTTTTTTACACCCAAAATCCACTTTAGGAGTTTTAACTGAATTTTGCGAAGAAAAATAAAAGAGAGATGATAAATGTCGTCAGACGATAAAATACGAGAGCTGATGGAGATGCGCAAAAAGGCGCGTCTCGGCGGCGGGGAAAGAAGAATAGAATCGCAACATAAGAAAGGGAAATACACGGCGCGAGAAAGAATCGCTCTTCTTTTGGACGAAGGGAGTTTCGAAGAATTCGATATGTTCGTTTCGCACAGAACGGTTGATTTCGGACTTGATAAACAGGCGTATCTTTCAGACGGCGTTGTTACGGGCTATGGAACGATAGACGGAAGATTAGTTTATATATTTTCGCAGGACTTCACGGTTTTCGGCGGTTCGCTTTCGGAGATGTACGCGCAGAAAATTTGCAAGGTCATGGATAAGGCGATGAAAGTCGGCGCTCCGGTTATCGGAATTAACGACAGCGGCGGCGCGCGAATTCAAGAAGGAGTTAAAAGCCTCGGCGGTTACGCGGATATTTTTCAAAAAAATATTATGGCTTCCGGCGTCGTTCCGCAAATTTCGGCAATCTTCGGTCCTTGCGCAGGCGGAGCGGTTTATTCTCCGGCGCTTACCGATTTTACGATTATGTCAAAAGGAACGAGTTTTATGTTCGTTACCGGTCCGAAGGTAGTTAAAACGGTAACCGGCGAAACTGTTACCGAAGAAGAGCTTGGCGGCGCGTCGGTGCACGGCGCCAAATCGGGCGTTACGCATTTTATTGCAGACGACGAAGAAGAAGGCATTTTGCTGATTAGAAAACTGCTGAGCTATCTGCCGCAGAATAATCTTGAAGACCCGCCTCAAACCGAATGCGACGACCCGATTGACAGACTTGACGATGAATTGAACTATATCATTCCCGAAGAACCGAATAAACCGTATGATGTGAAAGATGTAATCGCTTCTGTCGTGGATTACAATGAATTTTTAGAAGTCCACAGAAATTACGCACAGAATATTGTCGTCGGATTTGCCAAATTCAACGGAATGCCGGTCGGGATTGTGGCTAATCAGCCGAACTATCTTGCGGGCGTGCTTGACATTAACTCTTCGCGAAAGGCGGCAAGGTTCGTACGGTTCTGCGACGCGTTTAACATTCCTCTGGTTACGCTGGTGGACGTTCCCGGATTTTTGCCCGGCACGGCTCAGGAATACGGCGGAATTATTATTCACGGCGCTAAACTTCTCTTTGCATACGGCGAAGCGACCGTCCCGAAAATTACTATTATCTTACGCAAAGCTTACGGCGGCGCTTATGACGTAATGAGTTCCAAGCATCTTCGCGGCGACATAAATTACGCTTGGCCTAATTCCGAAATTGCCGTGATGGGTCCCAAAGGCGCGATAGAAGTGCTGCACTCAAAAGAACTGAAAGAGATTGAGGACGAGCACGAAAAAGCTTTGTTCATTGCAAAGAAAGAAGACGAATACAAGAGGAAGTTTGCTAACCCGTATGTCGCGGCTAAATACGGCTACATAGACGACGTGATTGAACCGAGAAACACGCGATTCAGAATAATCAGGGCGCTGCAGATGCTTTCTACAAAGAAAGACGTCAATCCTCCTAAAAAACATTCTAATCTTCCGCTGTAGAGGAGCCGGTTATGTTTGAAAATTTTGATCTCAATAATATAATTACGGGCGACGGGATTTTTATTTCCGTCGTCGGCTACGTCGTCGTTTTTGCCGCGCTCTTTTTGCTTTCGGTTTTTATTTCAAATTTGAAGAATATTTTAAACTTTCTTCAGAGAAAAAAACTGCGGGAAGAAGGACATTACGCGGCGGAGTTTGAAAACCTCGATATAACCGGCGAAATCAACGCCGCTATTGCGACCGCTCTTTACCTGTATATGGAAGAGGCGCACGATATTGAAAGCGCAGTGCTGACAATCAAAAGAATTAAAAAAGATTATTCGCCGTGGAGTTCAAAACTTTACGGATTAAGACAATTCCCACGAAAATAATTTAAAGTATTTAATATGAAAAATTTCAAATTTAAAATACGAGGCAATACGTACGAAGTTAACGTCCATAATTTTGAGGACGAAACAATAGACGTTGAAGTTAACGGAACTTTATACAAAGTTGACGTTGAGAGAGAAATAAAAACTTCGAAGACGCCAAAATTAGTCCGCCCGAGCGTTGTGAATACGGGAAACGCTGATAAAGCCAGAACAAATAAACCGGACGATAGAAAAGGAGCGGGCAATATTAAAGCGCCGCTGCCCGGCACAATTTTGGAAATGAAAGTTAAAAAAGGCGATCCGGTAAAAGTAGGCGATACGCTGCTGATTATGGAGGCAATGAAAATGGAAAATAATATTAAATCCGATAAGGAAGGAATTATTGAAGAAGTTCTTGTCGCCGTAAACGATTCCGTGTTAGAGGGCGATTGCCTGGTTAGGGTCGGGAGTAATTGATGGAAGGTCTCGAACAATTTATTCGTTTTACCGGCTTTGCAAATATCACTCTTGGACATGTTATAATGCTTAGCGTCGGACTTCTTTTTATTTATCTTGCAATTGCAAAAGAATATGAACCGCTTCTCTTAATACCGATAGGATTTGGGATACTGATAGGGAATATTCCGTTCCTTGAAAACATCGGGATGCAGGTGGGAATTTACGAAGACGGAAGCGTGCTGAATTATCTTTACTTTGGAGTGTTGAAAGGAATCTATCCGCCGCTTATCTTTTTGGGCATCGGAGCAATGACCGATTTTTCGGCTCTCCTTTCAAATCCTAAACTTATGCTTTTGGGCGCCGCCGCGCAAGTGGGAATATTTTTAACTTTTATGGCGGCGTTAGCTTTAGGTTTCAGCGTAAACGAAGCCGCTTCGATTGGAATAATAGGCGGAGCGGACGGACCGACGGCAATCTTTCTTTCATCCCGTCTTGCGCCCGATTTAATAGGCGCAATCGCAATTGCCGCATATTCATATATGGCGCTTGTGCCCGTTATTCAGCCGCCGATAATAAAATTACTCACAACTCCCGAAGAGCGAAAGATTAAAATGAAACCTCCGCGGGCTGTTACAAAATTGGAAAAAATAATATTTCCGATTGTCGGTTTGATATTGACGACTTTCATCGCTCCCGGAGCGCTGCCGTTGCTTGGGATGCTGTTCTTCGGAAATATTTTGAAGGAGTCGGGCGTTACCAAAAGGTTGGCTGATACGGCGAGCAAAGCTCTTATTGATATTGTCACAATCCTTCTCGGGCTTACGGTGGGCGCGTCAACTCAAGCCACAACGTTTTTAACGCATCAATCGATTTTGATTTTTATACTCGGGGCAATTTCATTTATGATTGCCACTGCGGGCGGGGTGATTTTTGCTAAAGTAATGAATCTTTTTCTTAAAGGAGACGACAAATTAAACCCGATGATCGGCGCGGCGGGCGTTTCCGCCGTTCCCGACAGCGCGCGAGTTGTGCAATCGATGGGATTAAAAGAAGACCCTTCAAATTACCTGCTTATGCACGCTATGGCTCCGAATGTTTCCGGCGTAATTGGCTCCGCAGTAGCGGCGGGCATTCTGATGGGCTTTCTCTTAAAAATACTTTAATATTCGGGAAGGCTTTTAATTATCACACATGTTTGCTTTTGGAAAAGACTTCCGACTTTATTGAGGGAATTGAATTGTCCCGTCTTCTCTCCGCGGTATCACTAAATCATAAAGACCTTTCTCTTCTTCTTTCAGATTTTTATCGCTGCGGATTGCAAAGATTGTGACTTTCTCGTCCTTTTTTATTGAACGGATTTTTTTTGCCAACAGAATTTCATTTAAAGTCGGTAAGTTTTCGCCAAGGCAAACGGCCTGGGGAAGTTCCCGCAAAAATATTTTCAATCCTTCGGCGCCGTCTTCCGCTTGAAGCACTTCAAATCTTCCTCTCATTTGCTCGGCAAAGGTTTCCCTGAACTTGGCGTCTTTTTCAACAACTAATATTTTTTTTGGGTCAAGACTATCAATTTTCGTTTCGCCGATTTTGTCTTTCGTTTCGCTTTGCTGCATGGTGCGGAGTTTTTGGAAAAGTTCCTTTAATTTTTCGTAGGTTGTTTCGTACATCAGCGGTTTCAAAAGATATGAGATAACGCCTTTTTCAGTAGTTTTACGGACGACCTCAATATCGCTGACAGCCGTAAGCATAACGACCGGCAGGGTTTCCGTTGACGGGTCTTTCCTGAGAGCCTCGAGCATTTCAAGTCCGTCCATTACGGGCATCGTTAAATCGAGGAAAACAATATCGGGTTTATCCTCTTTAATTTTATTTAATCCTTCCAGTCCGTTATGCGCTATGCGTACGCTGCACGCAAATTTTTTAACTAGAAGTCTTTCAACGAACATCGTTATGCTCGGATCGTCGTCAACCAGTAAAACTTTCAGCATATTTCTTTACATTTTATGAATAAATATTATAAACGGTAATTTATTGAATTTTTACTTTAAAATTGAACTTTTAAACCGATAATAAAGCGCTGAATACTATTTTTGTTTATAAACAATTAAACTCTATTTTTACATAAAATAATTCTTCTATTATGACAAAAGAAAATATAAATATTTTAATATCCGACGACGACGAAACTCTTTGTTACCTTCTTAAGGAAGAATTGATTAACGAAGGGTTTAATGTTGATATTGTTTACGACGGCAAATATGCGATTGACAAACTGAAAAATAAAAAATACGATTTGCTTCTTCTCGATTTGGATATGAGGGAAGTTTCGGGCGTTGACGTTTTGAAATTTGTCAACGAGAACGTCCCGAATATTGAAGTAATTGTTTTAACCGCAAAAACAGAAGTCCGCACGGCCATTGAGTGCATCAAATTGGGCGCATACGATTATATTACCAAACCATACGAATTTGATCAGCTTCTTGTTGTAATCACCCGCGCAATCGAGCATAAAAATCTTTTTATTCAAAACACTCTTCTTAAAAAGAAAGTAACGAAAGCCGGCGATAACAAGATAGTTGGGGAAAGCAAAAGTATTCTAAATATTCTGAACCTCGCGCGCCGCGCCGCCGAATCGGAATCGAACATTTTGCTGGAAGGCGAAACCGGAACGGGAAAAGAACTTTTTGCCGAGTTTGTTCACAGTAATTCTCCGAGGAACAACAAACCGTTTGTTCCAATCAACTGCGCCTCTTTGCCCGATCATCTTTTGGAAAGCGAACTCTTCGGATATGAAAAGGGAGCGTTTACCGACGCAAAAACTTCAAAGCAGGGTCTTGTGGAAATTGCCGACGGCGGAACGCTTTTTCTAGATGAAATTGGGGAACTAAGTTTAACTTTACAGCCGAAACTTCTCCGCTTTCTTGAAAAAGGAGAATTCAGAAGAATAGGCGGAGTTACAAATCTTAAATCTGACGTGCGCGTTATCGGCGCGACAAATAAAAATTTAATGGAAGAAGCCGAACAGAAAAATTTCAGACGCGATTTACTTTTCCGGTTGAACGTGATAACTCTTACAATTCCTCCGCTGCGGGACAGGGAAAAAGATATTATACTTTTAGCAAAATATTTTTTGAAAAAGAAATCTCCTATCCGTTCGCAAAAAAGATTAACCAAAGAAGCCGAAGACGCTTTGGTAAGATACCGTTTCCCGGGCAACGTTCGCGAACTTGAGCATACAATTGAACGGGCGATAATATTTTCGGACGGCGAGGAAATTCACGCAAGAGACCTAAATCTTCCTCAAATTGATTTCGGCTTGAGCCAAAGCGGGTTTGAAGGACTCGACAGTATTTTAAGTCTGCACGAAGTTGAAAAAATGCACATCGGGAAAATTCTCGCTCACTTCGACTGGAATCGCGAAAACTCGGCGCGGGCGCTGGGGATAAGCCAAAAAACTTTATATTCTAAAATATTAAAATACGGATTAAAGTAAATGTCGCTGGGCGGAGAATTTTTCAAGAAGAATTTGAAGAATACGAACCTGCTGAAGTTAATTGAAACGACGAGTGGAATAATTTACTTCTTCAACGCTTCGGGAGAAAAAGTTTGGACTCAGGCAGACGACCAGCTTGAAACGCCTTCAATAATTTCCAAAACTCTGGATAAAATATTGAAAAGAGAATTGGACGTTCCGCATTCGCAAATATTTCCGTTGGATGAAAACATTTACTACGCGATTTTTAACAGATCGCTCATAGAAAACAGCGAGGAGTTTTATTCGGTTCTGCTGCTGCCGATTGCAAAATCAAAGGACGAGAATTCGCTTTTGGTAAAAACAATCGCTCACGATTTGAATAATATTTTCACGAGTATTCTTCACAACACGGATTTGCTGAAACTTAAATATGAACAAGATAGTAAAGCCGACCAACTGATAAAAAATATAGAAAACAATTCTTTCCGCGCAGTTGAAATCTTGGACGGAGCGCTTCGCAGCGAAAAAGGCGATAAGAAAATCATCCGTAAAATTCACATAGACGTTTTGTTTAAAGATATCAAAAATACGCTGCGGCATACCGCTCCGCCAAATGTTAAAATAGATTATTTCACAAAACCGGATCTAAAACCTATCAATGGGAATTACTCCGATATTTTCAGAGTTCTTCTCAACCTTGCAATTAACGCCTGCGAGGCAATGAAGAACGGGGGCAAGCTCCAATTACATGCCGGCGAGCTTGACGATGAGAATATTTTCATTGAAGTAATTGATTCCGGGGAAGGGATTACGCCCGAGAATATTTCAAGAATTTTTGAACCGGAATTTTCCACGAGAGACAAAGGGAAAATATCCGGCATTGGATTACACATCGTAAAGGAGCTGGTAAACAATCACGACGGCTCAATTTCGGTGGAAAGTAAAATTAATGAAGGGACAACGTTCAAGATAATTCTTCCATCGGTCCGGAAAAGAAAAAGCATGGAAAACAAATTTCCGACCAAAACCATTTTAATAGCCGAAGACAATTTGGCAATTTTGGAAGAGTTGTCGGAACTTCTGCGATATGAAAATTACAAAACGGTAACAGCCTCCGACGGCGACGAACTTCTTTCGATTTATGAGAAACGAAACGATATAGATTTGTTTGTAATTGATAAAAAAATGCCCGGGGTTGACGGACTTGAGTGCATAAAAAAAATTAGAGAGAAAGATAAAGAAGTTCCTATTTTGCTTGCAACCGGCTCGATCCCGGAGCTTACCGAAAAAGAGTCTGAAGAATTGAAAATCGACTCCTTTTTGAAAAAGCCCTATTCTTTTGACAAATTGATTAAAACCGTAAATGCGTTGATTTAAAAATATCGATTAACGATTTTTGATTTTAGCAAAAATATTTTGTAGCCGCAGACTTTACGTCTGCGTCCCGTATGAGGCGCAAACCTATCCAATTTCTCGAACCTAATTTTGGTCGTTGTTTTTTTAACGCGCTTGCCCGCATGGGCGCGCTCGCGGGCATGAAGCCCGCGGCTACTCGTTGCCCCGCAAAGCGGGACGAAGCCGGACGTTTAATCGTTGTGTTGTGCGCTTTGGGAATTATGAATGTTGAATTGTGAAGTTGTTATTCTTCTTCCTTTTGATTTTCTTCGGATTCCGCTTCGTTAGATTTACCCAAATCTATCATGTCGAGGTTATTCAAATATTCCGTGAAAACGGGCTTCTTTATCGAACTTAGTTTTTCGAGAATTTGGATTATCTCTTCGGTGGCGGTTTCGATGAAGTTAATCCGTTTGAGAACCGCCTCTTTCGAAATTCCGTCTTTCTTTAATTCTCTGCGGATTGCCGACGTAGAAAGGTTAATAAGCGTAAGCGGCTGCTTGATTTCGTGGTTTGCGGTCAATACGGTTGCGGCAAAGGTTCTGATTTTTTCAAGTTCTATTAAAAGTTTTTTTGATTCCCGGAATTTAAGAGCCGAATGAATCCGCGCCAATAATTCAACTTTGTTGAACGGTTTTTTGATATAATCGAAAGCTCCGGCGTTTAATCCTTCGCGAATATCGTCGGCGCCGGAAAGAGCTGTAACAAGAATTACCGGAATATCTTTTGTCGATTCGGTTTCGGTGAGAATTTTACAAGCTTCGTAGCCGGACATCCCGGGCATCATAACGTCGAGAAGAATTAAGTCGGGAAGAACTTCAATTGCTTTTTGAATTCCGCTTGCGCCGTCGTAAGCGGTGTAAGTTTTGAACCCGGCGTGCTCAAGTCTGTCTTGAAGAATAAAGACGTTATCCGGCTGGTCGTCAACGATTAAAATTTTATTCATGGCTTGTTCAAAATTCCTTTTGAAATAATTTCTTTAATTCGAAAAGCAAGTTCCAGTCTGTTGACCGGTTTAGTAATCAGTCCGATAAAGCCGTTCCGTTCTATTATATCCTTATCGTCAAGCATTGCGTGAGCCGTGAGCGCAAAGACCGGAATATGTTTGGTTTCGTCGTTTGCTTTAATTCTTTTGATCGTTTCAAAACCGTCCATCTGCGGCATCATGATATCCAGCAAAATCAAATCGGGAGCCGATGCGCTCAGCGAAATCAAACATTCAACGCCGTTGCCGGCGAACCTGGTTTCATATCCGAGAGTTTCAATCATTTCCCCGACAGTGAAAAGCGTATCCGGATCATCGTCAACAATAAGAACTTTTATTTTTCGCTCTTCTGAAACTAAAGAATTATCTTCAAATTTAAAATTATTTTTTTCGCCGCCCTCTTTTATCAAATTTGTTTTTATGTTTTCCCTAAACTCCAAATGCATTCTGTCGCGGAGTATTCGCAATACGTCAAAGCGGTGAAGATTTCTCGCCTTGAGTATTTTTTCGCTTTTATCGATCAATTTATTTACCGCTTTTTCAGAAAGTTTATCAGGAAGCGCCAGCCAAATTTTTATTCCTTTTGTAAGTAAGTCGTTTTTTAATTCGTCGATAAATTCAAGTTCGTCAAAATCGTTTTCGGCGGCATGAATAATAACAAGTTTGGGCCTGTGGTTGATAAAAATATCCGTAAGCAGTTTGAATTCTTTATTATTATGAAAATGAAATTCCGCGTCAACGCTCGAGCGGATCGGAATATATTCTTTCTCATTTCCGTTTACTACAAAAATTGAATTTTGCTCAAGCTGATTGAACGATGAAATTTCTTTCCGTAAATCTTCCCAGAGGTTTGTATCGGATTTAACGTCGTCCATCAGAAAACCGTAACCGAGATTGCTGTTAGCGCTGAACTTTGTAAGGATAACCGGAATTTCCGATAACGCGGTTTCCTTTCTTATTTTATTGAGGAGCGACCAGCCGTTTTCGTCCGGAAGGTCAACGTCCAAAATTGTGTAATCGGGTTTCAATTCAACAATCTTTCTGAACCCGTCGGACGCCGTTTCCGAAGAGATTAGTTCGAGTTTATTATCGGATAAATAATTTCCGATGATCCTGTGAATTTCATTATTAGAATTTATAAGAAGCACAATTTTTCTCGCTTCTTCGCGTTCCGTTTGCGTAAAGTCCGATTCAACAAGCGGCTT
This sequence comes from Chlorobiota bacterium, assembly GCA_013151245.1. GTDB lineage: Bacteria > Bacteroidota > Ignavibacteria > Ignavibacteriales > Melioribacteraceae > JAADIR01. The sequence goes on along the minus strand of JAADIR010000237.1, from coordinate 14,195 downwards.
ATCAATTTTTCGCACAATTACTCCGGAGAAAGAAACAATAAATTCCGTGCCCTCGTTTTCTTTGCTGCGGAAAGATAGTTTCCCATGTAAAAGATTGACGTACTTTTTACAAATTGCCAGCCCGAGTCCCGTTCCGCCATTCTCTCGGGTCGTTTCATTGTTTACTTGTCTGAATTCCTCAAAAATATTTTCGCGCTCCGTTTCAGGGATTCCTATTCCGGTGTCTTTTATGCTGAAAAGGATTCCATCGTCGCCAATAAATTCCACCTTAAACTGAACAAAGCCTTCGTTAGTAAATTTCACGGCATTGCCGAGAAGGTTTATGAAAATCCTTTCCATTTTTGATTTATCCGTTTTCAGAACAACGTCCTGTTGTTTAATTGTGTCAACAATAAAATCCAAATCTTTTTCTGCGGCAAGCGGTTTGATAAAAGTTTGAAGTTCGGAAATAAAATCGCTCAATAAAAATTCATTTACGTTCAGCTTTTCAGCGCCGGCGTCGGATTTGGAGAACTCTAGTATGTTATTTATCAGCGAGAGAAGTTTATTGCCGTTGCGCAGAACGACGCTCATTCGTTCCCTGGTTTTCGGAAGCGTCGCTCTGTCGTTCATTACCAATTCGGAAAGCCCGAGAATTGAGCTTAGCGGAGTGCGGAGTTCGTGAGACATATTTGCCAAAAACTGAGATTTTACCCGCGTTAGTTCTTCGGCTTTCAACTTTTGCTTTTCAAGCTCAGCCGCTTTTGCTTGAAGCTGCTGATGAAGTTCAAGCAGTTCCTTATTCTGCTTTCGTATCTGCTCGTTTTGTTTTTGATAATCTTCGTTCAGTTCGCGCAATTGTTTAACAAGGTTTTCAAGTTGTTCCAAAGAACGCGCATTCATCAAACCTATTGCAAGCTGATGGTGGATTTTTTTAAAATATTCTTTTATATCGAAAAGAGTTTCTTCTTTTGAAGCAAGCTCAATGATCCCGATTACTTCGTTATTAAAAATAATGGGGAAAATGAAAAGCGATTTAATAGGAATATCAATTGTGCCCGAACGGATAATAGGAGGATTTTTGTCAAATGTAAAATCAATCGGTTCTTTCTTTTTAATTGCGTAGCCGTAAACGTCAATGTCGTCGGGGGATTTTGCTATTCCGCGTCCGATTCCGTAAGTGGCGATCAAACGAGTTCTTTCTTCTTCAATTAAATAAAGCGCGCCGAAAGTGAAGCTGCCTGCGGAAATTATTTTTTCGAGAGAAGTTTCCGAGATTTTTTTTATTGTAGGATTCTGATTGAGCAAAACCAAGAATTCCGAATATTCTTTTTCTTGAATTTCTTTCCGCTGCAGTTCGTCGAGCATCTTATTAAAAGTTTCGCCGAAACTGCCTATTTCGTCTTTTAATAAAATAGGAATTCTTTTGTCTAAATCTCCCTTAACGGTAGCCATTGCCGTTTCGCTAAAATAGGAGATTTGTTTTCTGATTTTTGTCGTCATTAATAACACAAAAATAATTGAAATAGCGGCTCCGGAAACAAGGATGATAATAATCAGCAGTTTCATCTGAGCGGCGTATTCAACGCCTTCTTTTGGAGTTCGGAAAATAAGAAAACCCGTTTTTGCTTTATCGTGCGTCAATGTCCGCGGCACATAATACGACGCCCAAAAATCAACGTCTTCCAAACGCTTGTTGAAAAGGTCGAAGTTATTTTCCCTTTTCAGTTTTTTAATTGAGTTTGAAATAGTAAAGAGATATTGAGCGTTCTTAGTTTCGTTTGAAATTAAAAAAGGAGAATCATCAATAATAAGAGAAACCTCGGCGTCAATTTTCTTTGAAAGCTCGTCTAAAAATTCGGCGGTAATCAATTGACCGTAAAAAATCGGTTCTCCGTTTCTTATGCTTTCCTTAATTATTGCGTTTGGATATTTCATCAAAAACTCTTCACGGCTCATTGTAGAAACGGCGGATTGCGAATCTTTCAAAATGAAATATTCATTTCCGTTTTGCTTTTTGCCGAAGATAAAATCAATTCCGGTTCCTTTGAGCGTTTCGGACGTTATTCCGGAAACGTCGCCTCGATAAATTGAATTAAAACTTTCATCAAGCTGATTGTAAGAGGTTTGTAAAAGGAAAACAAAATCGTTTGTCGATTTTAAGATTAATTTCGAATTTTGAGAATTAAAAAATGTGTTGGTTACCGAATATAAAATAACGGTCGAAGTGACCGTTACGAGTAAAACGATGGAAAAGGTAATAAGTAAAAGTTTGACATTCAGTTTCATTTTATGTTTGTAAAACTTTTCGAATTGTAATAATTAATTCGTCAAGATCGTAAGGTTTTGAAATAAAATCCGACGCTCCAAGTTTTGCCGAATCAATCGCGCTCTTTACGTCTGCAAACGCGGTGAGCACGATAACTTTTATGGAGTAACCGTCTTGTTGCAATTTACGCAAAACATAAAAGCCGTCTTTCTCGGGCATTTTCAGGTCCAGCAATATTAGATCTATTTCCACGTTACTTTCCAGAAACGCAAACGACGTATCTGCGCTATTTCTAAAATGAACGTTATACCCGATTTCCTGCAACTCTTCTTTTAATACGGTTCCAAGATTTATATCGTCGTCAATGATGAGAATCGATTCCATAAAAAGTCCTTACTTTATTTATTATCCTCCTCTAACTCCTTTTCGTCTTCCGCGGCGCGTTTTTCTTCAAGCATTTTATTAAACTTATCTGTTTCTTTCTTGTAATAATCCAAGTCGTTATGATTCTTTATTCTTTCGCGGAAAAACTTGTCTTTTCTCATATTTTTAATTCTCTCTTTCAACGTCGGGACAAGGACCGACTTGATAAGAATAATAACTTCTTTTTGAACGTTCTGGTCTTCGTTATATCCGGCGAGATATCGAATGCCGAAAACCCACCAAGGAAGATCCTTTAAAAAAGGGATTCCCCTTCGGACGGTTACTTTTTCATTCACAAGCAACCCGCCGATAACAGTCTGCTCTCCGTTTAGCATCAACACTTCCGTGCTTGCCGTTGTTTTCCGTATCTCCGTGCTAATTACATTCGGTTCGGCTGAACTTCTTTCAACTTTTAATTTGAGAAGGATGTAATCTATTCCGTCTTCGTTGTAAATATACGGCGTAACTTCAATAATAGTACCGGTTGAGTAGAATACGTCTATTACGTTTCCGGCAAAGTCGCGCTGTTTGATTGAAATATCCGACCCGATTTGAATTCTTCCGGCTTTTTTATCGCGCACGGTAATTGAAGGACGGGAAATAATTTCGCCCAAATTTTCGGTTTCAAAGAATTTGAAAACTGCCGTTAAACTCCCCGTAAAATTACCGACCGTAAATTGCGCTTCGGGACTAATAGTAAACTCAGGCGTCTTTTGAGTAGTTGATTGAGAAGACGCTCCTCCGGCTGTTTGATCGGTCTGTTTTCCTTCGGTAAAAGTGGTTATACCGCTGCCGATTGAAAGACCGTTCTGCGAAAGCAGCATTTCCCAGTTGATTCCCTGCTCTCTCATTTTTTGAACGTTGGCTTCAAAAAGTATTGCCGATATCTCAACTTCTCTGGAGCCCACGTCGGCGTAAATATCTTCGGGAAGCTCTTTATTTGGGTCGTGCTTTTGTTGGATGACAATTACGCTTTCTCTTTCTTCAAATTTAAGATTATGATATTGCGTAATAATAATCAGCGCTTTCCAATAGGGAAGATTTTTTATCTCCAATCCTAAAGGAGCGTTCAAATGAACCGTTGAAACAATTTTCTTCCCGGTCATTTTTTCGCTTATCTTACTGAGAACGGATACCGCGTCATTAAATGAAATATCCTCCGAAAGCGTTACCAATTCTTCAGGGTCAACATAATCACGGATATCTTTATCAGTATTTACCTGAGCGTAAATTCCCGAGAACGCTATCGCGAAAGCAAGTATTATTAGTTTAATTTTTTTCATTTTACCGACTCTCTATTTTTTTCATTTCCTTTTTCAAGCTTAAGATCTACTTTTTCGATTATCCCGCCTTTATTAAGAACGAAACGAACTTCGCTTTTCCCATAATCGATTTTGGTTAGATAGCCAAGATAAACTTTATCTCCTTCCCAAAGCAAAAATGTATTGCCGTTTTCATCGGAAAGGAACGCGCCGTCGGGAATTAAAGCAAGCAAGCGCGCAGTTTGAACGTCCAGCAGATTATCATTATTCGGCGGAATTTCATTGCGGATAAGCGGGTAGAAAATATCGTATAACGGATTAGGAGTTAACCTGTTCTCCTTAAATTCGGCCGCCGCAAATCTATCGTCGTGCGCGTAATAAACGGCTACGCCGATATCGTAATCAACCAAATAGTATGCGTCGCCTTCGGGAGTTACTTTAACGAAGTTGTTAAAATGAGTATATAAGATTTTTTTAAGTTCTTTGCTATGTTCAACTGCAAATATAAGCTTATATAAATCGTTAAATGAAGCAACGCCCGTAAGTTTATAGGTGAAATACTCAAATTCGCTTTGGTAATCCTGCCCCTCATATTCAACGTTAACGTAAGAATTCGGCATAAAGCTGAAACTCACTTTGTTAACGAATTCAAAGAAGGCGGACTGTTTAAGCGAATTCGGTATGTTAAACTTCCGCAGCGAAAGAATTGAATCCAACTGAGCGGCTTGCGCTTTCAGCTGCTTCAATTGTTCGATTAAGTCGTTCGTATCATAAGCGTTAAGATTCAAACTCTTAATCGTTTTTTGTTTCTCGGTGATTTTTCCGTCTTGATACCAATAACTGAAAGCTCCGCTTCCTAGCGCAATGACGAGAATTATCGCGATGAGAATTAATGTGTTTTTTAGTTTACGGTCCATTTACATTCAATGTGTCGTTATACAATTTGAAATTTAGCGTATATTGAAAAGCGTTTTTCTCTCTTAAAGGATCATATTTTATGCTGTGCAAAAGGGACGAGTTGTTGTAATCTGCAAATTCGGTTAAAACGCTCCTAGAAAGCGAGAAACCGGATAACCTGACTTCGTCCGGAACTACGGTTTCCAATTTTGTAACCCAGAAGTTTCTTCTCCGCTCGAGGAAATCGGAAATTTTTTCCAGCATCTGCCAGTAAATTTCGGTGCCGGTCGAGGCGCTGTCGAGCAGCGCTTGAGTTTCTCCGAAACTAGCGATTTTCGTATTCAGCGGGGTAATCTGGTCCATAAGAATACTGTTCTGACTTTTGAGATTTGTCAAACGCAAAATTTCCGCGTCTAATTCTCTCAGTTGGCGATAATTATCAAGAATATGATAAGTAAAGAAAAATGTAAGTCCGAAAAGAATAGGGAGCATTGCGTAACTATGCCAGCCGAATTGGAAGAACTTTTGATTTTCTTTAATATAATTCGGAAGAATATTAATTCCTTTATATTCTTTCTTTTGCTCGCTGTAAAATTCAACGGCGGCTGCAATAGGAATTGAGAAAGCGGAAATATTTTCCTGATCGCTTTCCGAAATGTCCGAAATATCAACTGCGTCAAATTTTAATTCGCTGACATTTGCTTCCGGGAAAGTTCCGTAGAAAGAAAGAATAAGATTCTCAGAATTATCTTCGCCGCAAAGGATAACGTTATCAAGCCGCGGAATTCCGCCGTTTTCCATTTCAAGCAAAATCTTCGAAAAATAAACGTCGTAAGTTTGAAGATTCTGCGTTCCGATATCCAAAGTGGAACCGATATGCTTAATGTTCTGACCTTCAAGAAAAATGAGCTTGCTGTATTCTTTGCCGGTATAAATGATCAGCGAAAAATCTTCGGGGAAGAATTTTGTTGTTTTGGAAACGTAATAGGCAAGCGATAATTCGGCGTTTTTAATAGAAGGAATTTTCAGATATCTTTTTTTATTGTAATCGGCTAATTCATAAACCAAATCGGCGCAGGGAATTCCTTCTTCAATAAAAACGACTAATTTGGAATTTGTATTGTAATCAATAAAATCCAAATAATCTTTTCTTACCGTTATTCCTTTCTGAAGCGAAATGTCCGTAATAATAGCGCCGAGTTGTTTGTTTCTGTCGGCAATAGTTTCCCCTTCGTAAATATGGAAATTCACAACCGGTTCGGTTACTATCGGCAGAAAGAGAGTTTGACTTAGTTTCACGTCCTGTAAAGCCGAACTGATTAGGGAAAGTTCGGAAGCGTCAACCGTTGATCCCGCTCCGCCTTCGTCAACGCCGCCGTCAAACGAAATTCCTTCCCCGACTTCTTCGAGACTGAAATCGGTAGGATCCGCCGTAGGCGCACCCGTATCGACTAAATCGGCAGAGCGTACGGAAATGGTTTTCAACAATTTAATATCCTCTTTCTCCAAAGAAAAAAGAGCAACCTTTGTTTCCGTTCCTTCACAGTAAAGAGTTACAAAAGGTTTCATTTATTAAACGCCTTTAAGTAATTGTAATATTCTTGTTTTATTATTTGCATACGCAAGAGCATTCTCTCTGGAAATTTTTCTTTGCTTGTAAAGTCTAATCAAATCTTGTTCCATAGTTACCATACCTTGATTTCCACCCTGATTTATCATCATATAGATTTCGCTGGTGTTATTATTTTTGATTGCCGCTTTAACGCTTGGCGTAACCAAAAGAACCTCTTTTGCCAAAACTCTGCGTCCGTCGAGGCTGGGAACAAGCTTTTGCGAGACCAAGGAAATTAAAACGTCGGCTAAACGGTTCCTTACTCTGTCTTGTTCAACCGGATTTACTTCCGCAATAATACGGTCGATTGATTCGACCGCCGAAGAGGTATGGAGTGTAGAAAAGACTTTATGACCTGTATCTGTTACCTCCAGCGCCGCCATAATGGTATCGGGGTCGCGCATCTCGCCGATTACAATTATATCAGGGTCTTGGCGCAAAGCCTGAATAACGCCGTCTTTGAATGAAAGAACGTCTCGTCCAACCTCGCGGTGACGAATTATGGCAACTTTCGATTCGTGCACGTATTCAATTGGCGAAGCGATAATTACGATATGAGCCGGATCGTATTGGTTGTGATGGTCGATAATAGAATCGAGCGTTGTGGATTTACCGGAACCGGTAATACCGGTTATCAGCGAAAGCCCGAATTTTATGTAGTTGTGGCTCATTGTTTTTATCGTGTTCGGATGAAACTCAAGCGAATCCAGCGGTCGCGTGGAAACCGAAATAGAGCGCATGTTAAGCGCCAGCGAATCCAAATCAAAATAAGCGTCCGCTCTGAAACGAACGTCTTTGTTGAATTTTTCGTAGCGGAAAGTGTATGAAAAATCAAGGTTGCGGCTAACCCAAAGATGCTTGCATTGGTTAAGATTGAGCAGATTGATAATCAGAACCGAAGTTTCGTTAACCGTAAGCCGGGGCAGGTCTTTCACTCTTTCTTTTTTACCGAAAATCCTGAACCATACATATTCGTCGTTTCCGTGTCCGCCGATTTCAATATCCGAGGCGTCTCTCTCAATCATCAACGTCAGCATGTAGTTAACATATTTTAGCAAAACAAGTTTTTCTTCCGGCGAAATTTCATCAGTATGATCAATTATAAAATTAACTTTTTCGGGACCGATAACCGTCGGCGGAATTCTTTCCGCATACTTCGCTAATATTTGTTTTGCTTCATCAAGCATAAATAAATTTTTCTTCTTTAATTAAACTTATTATCGAATTTAACTTTAAAAGCTTTAATAATTTAATAAATAATTTTATTCTTCCATTGTGCCGGCAATAACTTCCTGCAATGAAGTTAAACCGAGCCTTACTTTTTGAAGTCCGGATTCTCTCAAATTCAAAGTGCCGTCCGCTCTTGCCTGCGCTCTGATTTTCGCTTCGTCAACTTCTTCGCCGGAACGCACAATTATTTCGCGAATTTCTTTTGTAAAATAGAGCGATTCGTGAATAGCCATTCTTCCTTTATAACCGGTATTATGACACTTTTCGCAGCCGACCGCTTCATAAATTTCTGCGTTCTGCCATTCCTCGATATCTGTAATACCGGCTGATTTTAATAAGTCCGTATCTACCTTTTCAATTTTTCTTTTGCAGAAAGCGCAAAGCGTTCTTATCAAACGCTGCGCGACAATAATGTTAATGGCGTAAGCAATCAGAAACGGTTCAATTCCCATTTTATACAGCCTTGCGACGGCGCTTGGGGCGTCGTTTGTATGAAGCGTAGAAAAAGTCAAGTGACCGGTGTTAGCCAGCTTAATAGCGGTTTCGGCGGTTTCCTTATCGCGCATCTCGCCAACCAGAACAATGTCGGGGTCGTGACGAAGAATGGAACGTATTGCCTGTTCGAAGTCCATTTTATGTCCGATTTTTAATTGGCGCGCGCCCTTAATTACATACTCGACCGGGTCTTCCACCGTAAGGACGTTTACTTGCGGCGTAATAACTTGATATAACGCGGCAACTAACGTAGTGCTTTTACCGCTGCCGGTAGGACCGGTTAGAATTACCATTCCCTGCGGCTGACGAATCGCTCTGTTGAACGCTTCCCTTGCGTAGCCGGTTAATCCCAATTTATCCAAATCGGTAATTACTTTACGGTCGTCAAGAATACGAATTACAATCGTTTCAAATTTATTTCTCAACTCGGTTCCAACCATCGGAAGAACTGAAACTCTGTATCGAATAATTGTGTTGTCTATTTCTCTCTGAATAAAACCGTCCTGCGCTTTCTCGCGTTCAAAACGGTCGAGACCTTTTGCACGGTCTTTAACGACTGCCATAACAGCTTCGGGTCGCGTATTTTCCTGAGAGTGCCAGAGCTGCAGTTTACCGTCGATTCTAAAATGGAAATCGGTTCTCACCCCCGAGACGGGAACGATGTGGATATCGCTAACGCCGCGGCGGACTGCTTCAATCAATGCGCCTTCAACAAGGTTAATGAGCGCGCTTTTGTTGATCTCGGCGTCAATTTCTTCTTCGTCAACGCTCGACTCATCGTCTAAGGGCAGCATCAACTCTTCGTCGGCTTCCTCCATCATCTTCAGAAATTCGTTTTCCGGAGGCACTAAAATTTCGATTATCTTTTCATAATCTTTTTTTCGGAGATAATTTATTTCGTATTTTCTGGCGTTGAGCGTGTATGCAATTTTTGTCAGCGCTCGGTCCGTAGGGTCAACCGCAGCCAAAATCAGTTTGTCTTTTACTCTCTCGTCATATTTATACGGAATTACTTTGTGTTCGAGAAGAAGCGTTTTTAATTCGTCTCCGAAAGAATTAATAAGCCGCTGAATAGATTTAACGCGTTCTTCGGTAAGGTCGTCCATACGGATAGTAATTTCTTTGAAGGCGTAAAGCACCGCAACTTCCCGGAAGATCGTATCATGATCAAATTTAAATTCTTGGACAAGTATTTGGGCAAGATTTCTTTTAAGCTTTGATTGATCTTCCGCTTTAATTCTGAGCGCGTCTTCTAAAATTTTCGAATCGATTATTCCTTTTTTTAATAATAGATAACCGATTTTATCAGTCATTTCAAGTTGTGAATCTATCATACTTTAATATCTCAAAAATTTTATTATATTTAATTAAACTTACCTTAAGACCGGCGATTTGGGGTTTATTGTAGCTGTTTCCGCAGAAACAAGCGTTAAACCAATCATTACTATCATAATAACCATCGCGATCATTACTTGGATCAATTCAATTATATTTTTTAATCTGAAAACAGTTTCGCTTTCGTAATAATTTGCTAATTGTAAAGCGGTATTTTTTATTGTTCCGGTTTCTTCGCCGGAGTGGAAGCGTGAAAGCGCCGTATCGGTAAAAATATTTGCCGCTTCAAAAGATTCCGTGATTCCGGTTCCTTTTTTTATCATCAGCGGAATGGCGACGGATTTGATTTGATGCTCGAAATATTTATTGTCGGTAGCTTCCGCCGCAATTCTAATCGGTTCAATGCTTTCCGCCGATCCGCTGTAAAGCGTGTAAAAAACACGGCAAAATACTTCGATTAATGTTTTATGAATCAATGAGCCGATTACCGGAATTTTAAGCATGTACTTATCAAATAAAAAACGTCCCTTTTTTGTGCGTCTGAATTGTATCAATAGAATTGGAGGAATAACGACCGCCAAAGAAACAAGGATGGCGTTATTCATCAAGAAATTGCTGAAAGCTAATGTAGCCGCAGTAAGAGGCGGCAGCTCAATACCGAATTTAACAAACAGCTTTGCGGTTTCGGGAAAAATGTATCCGACATAAAAAAGAACCGCAAGGAAAAGGACAAACAATGTTATCAGCGGCGTAATCAACGCGCTTCGCAAATCTTTCCTAAATTGCATTCTCCGTTCAAGGAACTTTGCAGTGGCTTTATATATTTCCGACATATTGCCGCTTTTTGCCGCCAAGCCGAGCATATATGAAGTGAACTTACCGAAAACCGATTCATATCTTAAAAATACGGTTTGACTGTCGGTTCCTTTTTTTAATTCTCCGTTTATTTGTTTAAGCGTGTCGCGAAGAGTTTTATTTTCGAGGTCGCTGATTAAAAGCGTCATTATTTCGCTGTAGGGCAATTTCTGCTCCATCAATTCGGCGCTTATTTTTACGTAAGAAAGAATTTCCTGCGGCGGGGGTTTAAGATTAAAATCTAATAATTTTCTATTTACCGAATGGACTTTATAACCTAATTTTGCAAGAGCCGTTTTCACTTCTTCTTTTGAAAAAGCTTTTTGCTCTCCGGTAACGGGTTTTTCATTTCCTTTTTGAATCTTATAAATGAAAGATGATTTCTTTTCAATCTTTTTGATTTTAAGATTATGCTTTTCGGCAAGTTTGGCAACTTTTGCTTTGCCTTCGCGCATTGTAGGAGACGTCAGTGTTCCGCTAATTGGGCTGCCGTTCGGTTTAACGGCTTGAAACCTTAATTCAATCATTGGCACAACCTTAAATATTTATTTATAAATATAGATAAAAAAAAGCTAATAAACATTATGTTTATTAGCTTAAATTATTAAAAATTAATTAGTTTAACTAATTATTGATAGTAGTTGAAGTAATTGAATCCGGCGCCACTATCATTGTAACCTTGACGTTGTTGGAACCGTCATTTCCGGTTTCAGTGCCGGTGCCCGTTAATGTAACCGCTTGAGCCGCAACCGACGCTGTGTAGCCGCCGTTAGCGTTTGACGCAAGCGCCGGTGGAACCGTCCAGCCGGTAAAGGTTTGGTTTCCGCCGCCGAGCGCGGTTGGTTTTCTGTAATATTGCTGCGCCATAGAAGCTAAGTTTGTTAAATCGCCGATAACGGCGTTTCTGTTAGCTTCAATACTGCTGGCTGTAAATACATTGATACCGACTACTACTGCGATACCTACTATGATTACACCCAATACGATGAGTAAAAGTTGTTGTTGACCCATAACGTAACTCCTTTTAGTTTGTTAATGATGTTTGTTTATTGTGAAAAACAATTGTGCCAAAGATTGTTTTCGTCAAAATTTTAATGTATATCAACTTTTATCTAAAAACCACATGTTTCTTTCAAAATGTTTAAGAACATTCTACGTGTATATTTTACCGTTAATGAATTATTTGCGTTGTGATATCGTTTGGCGTTATTGTAACGACAACCTGTACCGAGTCATTTCCAGTAACAACCTCATTCCCGGTGCCCAAAATTTTCAATTCACTTTTACCAATGCTTTGAATTTGGAAATGTCCATTTGCATTTACAACCAGTTGCGCGGGAATTTTCCAAGCGGTTCCGCCCGACGAACCGTCGTAAGAATTATTCCCTCCCCCAATCGCTCCCGGTATTTTGTAATGTTGTTGAGCCAGCGTCGCCAAATTCATACAATCGTCAATAATATTATTTCTCTTTACTTCTACGGCATTACTCTTAAAAAGGTTAATTCCAACAACAATTGCTACGCCAATAATTATTAGACCTAAAACGATTAAAAGTAATTGCTGCTGTCCCATTAAATTCTTGCCATTTTTGTTTTTGGGAATATATTGACAAGTACCTTGCCAAACAAGAATATTTACCAAGAGAATTTATTCATAACGTAATATACTGAATAAAGTTGAAAAATACACTATTTTTTACATGTAATAATTACCGTTTTTGACTAAAAGCCACGAGCAACTATTGCAATAGGTAAATGTTACATGTAATAATGTAACTATTACGTAAAAATTACATCATCTGAGCTTAATATGAAGCTCTTTTAATTGTGAATCGTCAACCTCTGATGGAGAGGAATCCATTAGCGAGAGAGCGCTGGTAGTTTTTGGAAACGCAATAACGTCTCTTATTGAAGATTTACCGGCAAACAGCATTGCCAATCTGTCAAAACCGAATGCAATTCCACCGTGCGGCGGGGCGCCGTACTTAAATGCATTCATTAAGAAACCGAATTTTTCTTCCGCTTCTTCTTTACTAATTCCAAGCGCCTTGAACATTTTTGCTTGCAGCTGCGAATCGTGTATTCTTATGCTTCCGCCGGCAATTTCGTTTCCGTTTAACACCAGATCGTAAGCGCGGGCTCTGACTTTTTCCGGATCAGCGTCCATTAATGATATATCTTCAATTTTGGGGGATGTAAAAGGATGATGCATTGCGTAAAATCTCTGAGTTTCGTCGTCCCATTCGAAAAGGGGGAAATCGGTAACCCAAAGCAAAGCGGGTTTTGCGTCCGCTTTGATAAGTTCGAGTCTGCGCGCCATTTCGAGGCGGAGAGCGCCCATGATTGAAAGAGTTTTTGTTTTCGGTCCGGCAAGGATGAATATGAGATCGCCGACGGAAGCTTTCATAGCGTCAATAATTTTTTGCTTTTCTTCGTCGGAGAAGAATTTGGCTACCGGAGCTTCAAGTCCGTTTTCCGTAATTCGCATCCAAACCAAACCGCCCGCGCCGAGTTTTTTAACGAAATCCGTTAAAACGTCGAGTTGATTTCGCGTGTATGCGGCGCAACCTTTTGCTAAAAGTCCGGTGACAATTTTGTTTTCAGCTGCGTTGTTCTTAAAAAGGCGGAATTCCGTATCTTTAACGGTTTCGGTCAAAGTAGTCATTTCCAAACCGAAACGTAAATCGGGTTTGTCGCTGCCGTATCTTTCCATCGCATCCGAGTATGAAAGTCTTTTAATCGGAGTTTCGATTTCGTAATCTTTCAATTCCTTAAAAAGTTTTTTCATTAAACCTTCAACTATCTCGAAAACATTTTCAACGTCAACAAAAGACATTTCGACGTCTATCTGTGTAAATTCAGGTTGTCTGTCGGCTCTCAGATCTTCGTCTCGGAAGCATTTTACTATTTGAAAATAGCGATCGTAACCGGAAACCATAAGCAATTGTTTGTAAGTTTGGGGAGATTGCGGAAGCGCGTAAAATTTACCTTTGTGCATCCGGCTCGGAACCAAGAAATCGCGCGCGCCTTCAGGCGTGCTTTTCATCAAAAACGGAGTTTCGATTTCCATGAAGTTATTACCGTCAAAATAATTCCGTACGAGCTGATACATTTTGTGCCGCAGATACATGCTTTTCTGCATTTCGGAGCGGCGCAAATCCAGATAACGGTATTTTAATCGCAAATCTTCATTTACGTCAATACCGTCTTTTATTTGAAACGGGGTAGTTTCGGCTTTGTTCAAAACGACTAATTCATCGACCATAACATCGACCGTCCCAGTGGGAATCGCCGGATTGAGCGTTCCTTCGGGGCGGCGGCGGACTTTTCCTTTTACCGCAACGACAAATTCGCCGCGCAAATCTTTTCCAAGATTGTGAGTCGCTTCGTTGTAAGTCGGCTCAAAAACTATTTGAGTTATTCCGTAACGGTCGCGTAAATCAATGAAGATAACGCCGCCGAGATCGCGTCTGTTATCCACCCAACCATTTAATACTACCGTTTCGCCGATGTTATTTTCTCTTAAATCTCCGCATGTATGAGTTCTATATTCGAATTTCATTTTCACGTTCTTGTTTGTTTAAAATTAAATGCAAAAATAATGAATTAAATTACAAATGTCTTTAATAATATTGTATTTGTTTGCGGCAGACGGGGGTTGTAAGAGTATTACAAAAGAACTTCTTATTTCGAGAAGAAGCGAAGCGACAACGAAGCATGAAAAATCCACCTATAAACCGGCAGATCGCCGCATCTTCCCACCGGCGTCGGAATCGCAATGACAACTTTACGGAATCCGAAAACTGCTTTGATTTCAGTATATATTAAACTTTATTCA
>JAADIR010000105.1 GCA_013151245.1 Chlorobiota bacterium | reverse complement strand
AACAAAATTAAAATAATTATAGGGTCGTTTATGGGAACAAATTCAAAAATCGGCGGAATTGATCGGCGGAAAAAAAATACCCCGATATCGATGGAGAAATAATCGGCTGGTGCAAATCCGGAACGCCTCGGTAAAGAGTAACCGGAATATAGTATCATTCTCACAGTAGAAAAGTTTACAGAGGCGGCGCGGTTGATTTAAGCTCAGTAACATAAACAATGGGGCAACCGGCGTTTGCGGAACGTCCTATAGGAAACAAAATCAAAAAATTTAATTTGAGGTTAGCTATGCGTTTGTTTTTTAAGACTTTAATATTTTTAACTTTTACTTCTTCGTTTCTCTTTTCACAGAATAAAGATTTTTCGCTTCTCGGAAGATGGGGCAACGGATATTCAAACGGTGTTGTCGTTAACGGAGATATTGCTTACACGGGAAACGGAGCTTATGTTTCTTTAATTGACGTTAGCTCTCCCGAATCGCCGGTTGAAATATCACATGTTCTTCTTCCGGGAACCGTTAAAGGATTATTTTTTACCGACGGAAAAATATACGCGGCAGACGGATTCAAAGGCGCGTTTATTATTGACGTAAGCGATCAAAATAATCCTTCAATAATCGGTTCTTTTAAAGCCGGAACTTACTGCTACAACGTTTTTGCAACCGACGGTCTTATGTTTCTTGCAAACGGAGACGACGGTTTGAAAATTGTCGATATTTCAAATCCCGCTTCTCCCGTTGAAATAAGCTCTATCGATTATACTGCAAACGACGTTTTTGTAGTCGGCAATTATATGTATCTCGCCCACGATTACCGCGGTATTATGATTTACGATATTTCTACGCCGTCGAATCCTGCGCTAATCGGCATGTTCGACGAACAAACGCTTGGTTACGCAGTTTGGGTCAGCGGCGATTACGCTTATCTCGGTGATTCTCACGGATTGAGAATAATCGACGTCTCAGATAAAACAAATCCTATCGAAAAATCATCCGTTCAAACGCGAAGAAGCTCGCAAGATATATTTTTCAATAACGGCATTGTGTATTTGGCAAATCAAATGAACGGATTGAATGTTATTGACGTAACAAATCCCGAAAATCCCACTTTATTAAGCAACTACGATACGGAAGGTTACTCGGAAGGCGTTTGGAAAAGCGGCGATTATGTTTTTGTAGCCGACGGCTACCAAGGACTAAAAATAATTACCGCCGCCGAATCGGGCGCTCCGGTTTTGTCGGGAGTTTTTTCAACCGCGGGCATACAAATGGATGTAATTAAAAAGAACGATTATATTTTCACTGCCGATTACAGCAACGGTTTACAAATTCTTAAAATGAACGGAAAAACGGAAATTGTTAGAATTGCCGAATTCAATCCAATCGGCAATTTGATAAACGGCAATTATGCTTCTTGCCTCGACGTTGACAATAATTACGCCTATCTCGGAACAAAATTCGGCTTATACATAATTGACGTTTCAGATCCTTATAATCCCGTTCAATCCGGTTTTTATGAAACGAGTTTAATCGGCGATATAATAATTTCGGGAAACTATGCTTATCTTGCTCACCCTAACGATGGGTTTGATATTTTGGATATTAGCGATCCTGCAAATCCGGAACAAACCGGAGATATTCCCGGCTCTGCGAACGCGCTCGCTCTTCAAGGCGATTACGCTTATGTAGTAGATTATAACGGATTAAACGTTATCGACGTTTCTGACGTTTATCATCCCGAAGCAAAAAAATATCTGGAATTTGAAAACTGCAGTGGATATGACGTTTTCGTCAAAGGGAATTACGCCTATATAATCGGAAACAGTTTAAGCATAGTAAATATTGAAGATTATAATAATCTTGAAATTGTAGGACAAGTTTTTGTAAATCAATCTTCCTTTTCAATTTTTGTGTCAGGTAACGACGCTTATGTTGCCGATAATGGAACTTATCTTGCCGAGCCGGGCGGACTTAGAACTTTTAACGTTTCCGACCCGGCAAATCCTTTTCAAATTTCCTTTACGGAAACCGGAGGAGAAAGCGACGGTCTTTTTGTCGATGGAACCGAAATTTACATTGCCGACGGAGGAAGCGACGGCGTTTATTATCTGAATAACGATTCTCCGACGGACGTTGAAAACGAAACCCAACCGACCGGATTTTATTTAAGCCAGAATTTCCCCAATCCGTTTTCAAAAGGAGCCGAAGAAAATGGAACAACAATCGAATATTACGTTCCCGCAGGGAACGGAAATTTTACGTCCTCTACTATCTACGTTACGCTAAAGGTTTACGATGTTTTGGGACGTGAAGTCGCAACGCTTGTGAATAAAGAACAAGCGCCGGGAAATTATTCCGTTCAATTTTCAGCGAAAGATTTAAGCTCGGGAATTTATTTCTACAAATTAGACGCAAGTAATTTAAGAAGCGTTAAAAAGATGATCATTTTAAAATAATTTTTGAGATTTTAGAAATGAAAAATTTATTATTCACTGCCTTAATTGCATTTTTGTTAATTCTGATTTCTTCGTGCGACATTTTAAAACCGGAAGACATACAGGACGACAACCCTCCGGATGCAAATACGGTTTCAGTTGGCGTTGATGGAGGAGAAATTAATGTTGATGATTTTTCCATTGTTATTCCTCCCGGCGCTTTTCAACAGACGGCTAATTTAAAAGTATATCAATCAAACGTTGCCATTCCAGGCGAAGACGTAGTCACGTCCGTGTATTCCATTGAAGGATTGCCGGATAATTATTCTTTACCGATTGACGTTTCGATAAAACTCAGCAACGCCGTAAGCGGCGAAACATACTTGGCGCTTCAAGGAGAAGCGTTCGTCCCTAGCTTGAACGAAGTCGATCCAAGTTACAGTTACTTTAAGGCTGCCGTAAGCGGAGACACGATTAAAGGACAAATTCCCGCTATGTCCGGAAACAAAACTAATTCTTCTTCGGCAAAATTAAGCGATAACGCCAAATCGCCCGCGGGAATTTTCTCGCTGCATATATTCGGATGCTCTAATAAAAGAACTTACACAACCGACAACAATCATTTTAAGATTACTTACGACGTTTCGAAAGACAATCCGACGGATATTACGAACCTTGGGACCTATTTGGAAACAGCGTATTCTAAAATTAAGAGTATCGGTTTTGACCTCGGCAAAAGAACTAATTGGCCTGTGTCGGTTTCTATCGCCGTATTAGGGAACGCTCACGGATTGTTTACTCCCTCACGTTGGAGTAAAAACGACGGCTACTTAAGATTTGATAGAAGCGGACTTAGCGATCAAGAACTTATGAAAACTTCGGCAATACACGAGTTCTTCCATCTTGTTCAATATTTATACGATTCGCGCGGAGCGTTCCGGCAAGGAAGTTTTGCGCCGGACCATTATTGGTTCAACGAAGCCTGTTCCGTTTGGTCGGAAAAATTGGTCGCAAGCGCCGACTATGTGTCGTCAAACTGGCTCGCAAATCAATTAAGACCCTTTAACGGCTTACAAGCGGGCGCGTCGGACAATCCCGAAAAGCACGGTTACGGTATGGCGTCTTTTATTGAATATCTCACGAACGATTACGGAAAGAGCGTCTTAGTGGACATTTATGAAAAAATTTTAGCTCAAAGACACGTAATCGACGCAATAAACAACAGCGTGAATTACAATCTTTATTTAGACTGCGGAAGATTTTTTAAGAGATATTCTCAAGGGCTGGTATTCCCCGATTTCGGACCCGGTAATCTTTCTCAAATTGTTGAAGATGAATTTGATATAACATCAGCCGGAGACACGCTTAAAACTTTTACGGCAAATTATAAAGATCTTTCAGCAAAAGTATATTTAGTTAAGTTACAAAACCCGGACTTTCAAACAGACGATTCGTTAGAAATCAGTATCGATCAAAACTTGTGCAACATAACGGTTTTTAAATATCCATCCCCGGGAAACGTAAGCGTAATAGCGGAAGGAGAAAAAAGCTGCGTTATTCCAGATATAAAAGGTTTACGAGACCAACATAAGCAGTTATATGTTATGGTAACTAATTCCAATTTTATTTCCAATAATTATCAACCCTCAAATTTGGATATAAAACTAACAATGAGAGTAAAAAGCAGTAAGAAAATAAGCGTTGATGTTATTATAAATATAGATGGAGCAACATATAAAGAAAAAGTAAATAACGATAATTGGGTAATTCTAAATAATGAAGAATTTATTTTTACGCCTTCAGCCGGCGTACATGGTCCTAAAATAGGAACTTTGATAAATAATACTTTTACTTCCCCGCTTGATGACGTTTATAATCCTTTGAATGTTGAAAGTAGTTATATTAAAATTACATTTCTAGAAAATCCCAAAAGAATTAACTTGGAAGCAGAACTCATCATTAATGATGCAACAACCGGAATTAAAGAGCATAGAAAATTTACCATTAATGGTATTCTGGAACAAGATACCGGACGATACTGGGAATATGGTAATACTCTTTCAAGAGCAATAATTATAGACGATTATGAAAGACACGATATTGGCGGAGATTATTATTCCGAATTTGTTAGTTTAAATGCAGGGACAAATTCTAAAGTAGAAGTTAAAATAAATTAAAAAAAAGAAAACTTTTTGCCAAAAATA
This sequence comes from Chlorobiota bacterium, assembly GCA_013151245.1. Classification (GTDB taxonomy): domain Bacteria; phylum Bacteroidota; class Ignavibacteria; order Ignavibacteriales; family Melioribacteraceae; genus JAADIR01. The sequence continues at coordinate 7,828 of JAADIR010000105.1, read as the reverse complement.
AAGGCGGTCGATGCTGAGAAAGGAACAGCCTACTAAACGGAAATTTATTTCTACAAATTAAATGCGGGCAATTTCAGAGACGTGAAAAAATGATAATTATAAAATAAACTAAACTGTTATGAACAAATTTATGGAGAATTTTATGAAAACAAATTCAAAAATCACCACAATTTTAATGTTATTGGTTTTTCTTTTTTTATCGAATTCTTGCGATGAAGTTGATAAAATTTTAAATCCGGACGACAATAACCCATCTGAAAAAACTTTAACAATGTCGCACGGCGGAATTGATTGGTCGGCGGGGAAAACATATCCCGATATCGCAGACGCAGACGCCGACGGAGAAACAATCGGCTGGTGCGAACCCGGAACGCCCGTTCAAGGAGCAACCGGAATATGGTATAGATCGTTTAACGGTAAAGTTTACAGAGTGGGCGCAGTCGATTTAAGTTCTGTAACGGAAGTAAATACAAACAATTGGGCAACCGACGTTTGCAGCACGCCTCTGAAAGAAGGAGACGTTTGGGTTGCCGAAACAAAAGACGGTTACGTGAAATTTAAAGTTGCCGACCCCGTTGATCCGAACGCCGAACTCTGGAAAGTTAAAGTAAGTTATGTTTATTCATCCACTACTAAATTTTAAAAGGTAAAATGTAACGCTATTTTGATTTGTTTCATTTTTCCCGCGACGATTATTAAGAATTACCGAACGGTAAATGTAAACAAAGGTAAGTCTGCCCCCGTCGTAATTTTGATAGAACATTTGTTTTTGTTCTAAAAATAAAAATATCAATAATTTATATATGAGGACAGGCATGAAAATCAAAGCTACTAAGCTCTTTCTAATAATTCTTTTTTTTATCGGGAATTCAACTCTTTTTTCTCAAAACGACAGTTTTACGCTTCTCGGTCGTTGGGCTGAAGGAACCGCCGGTACGGTTGCCGTAAAAGACGATATCGCATTTATCGGAAACGGATCTAACCTAACGCTTGTCGATATCAGCGTCGCGGAGAATCCGGTTGAAATATCGAGTTATCTTTTTTCAAACATTGTTACCTCTATTGCTTTGAGCGATCATTACGCTTATGTAGTAGGAAGTTCTTTACTGCTTCATATAATCGATTTCAGCGATCCTAATAATTTGGTTGAAGTCGGTTCGGGAGAAATATCCTCTTATGTCAATCAAAAAATATTATTCAGCAATAATTTCGTTTATATTCAAATGATGAGGCTGGGTTTGAAAATAATTGACGTAAGCGACCCGACTTCTCCGGTTGACGCAGGAACAATTTTGGCGCCTTCAATTTTGAACTTTTTTGTTGATGGAAATTACGCATATATTCCGGCAGGCTTAGACGGAATGTATATTTACGACGTTTCCGATCCGGCTAATCCAACGCTCGAAAGCGTTATTGAAAACGATTATGTTCCGCAATGCGTTACGGTAAATAATAATTATGCATATATGGGCGAAGGCGGAAACCTAAGAATTTTCGACGTCGCAGATAAAACAAATCCCGTTGAAATTTCCTCGGTCGAATCTTACTTCAAACAAGCGGTTTTGGACGACGGTTTTATTTATGCAACCGAGGAATACGGAAGTCTTTCAATTATCAACGTAACCGATCCGCATAATCCAACCGTAACGGCTTCGCTGCCATACGGCACAATCAGAGGCGCGATAAGTATTGCAATAAACGGCGACAATCTTCTTGTAGCCGATCTTTATCACGGACTCCGTATTCTCGATGTTTCCAATCAAACCGATCCCGCTGAAATTAGTCTTTTCAGAACGGGAAACTCAATTTCCGACGTTGTTGTAAAAGATAATTTTATATATACTTCCGATATTTATAACGGTCTGTATATTCTTCAGCATCAGAATAAATCCGACATTACTTGCATCTCAAAATTAGTTCCGGAAAGCGAAATCAACGTTTACTATTGTTTAGAGCTTCAAGGCAATTACGCTTATCTCGGGTCGGAGTATGGAATGTACATTATAGACATAAGCGATCCGAGTAATCCCTTTATTATTAACGAAATCGCAACGCAGCGAATTTCTAAAATCGAAGTCGATGGAGAATATGCGTATCTTCTCTTTGTGGACGGAACTTTTTCCATCTTGGATATTAGCGATCAGTTAAATCCTGTTGAAGTAGCAACTCTTGATGATTTAGTATATCGATTTTCAGCGCAAAACGATAAAATTTATATTGTTTTCTCTGAAAGCGGAACAAAGTTAAGCGTAGTAGATATTTCCGACGCTTATAATCCGGAAGTGATTTCGGACGTTGGGTTTGAAAATTTAAGCGTTGTAAGAGATATCTCCGTCAACGGAAATTATGTTTACGCGGTTGGCGGACATAATTTAAATGTTATCGATATTTCCGACGCGGAAAATCCGTCGCTTGTCGGTAAATATTCCGGCGACGGTTCGGAAGATTGGCGTTCGATTTCCGTAAGCGGCGAAGACGCGTATGTTTGCAACAGAGAGAATTTAACGACAATTAATATCGGCGATCCGGCAAACCCTTTGGAAGCGGAAAAATACAATACGCCTAATACTCCTTTCGGGGCGCCGGCAACTCTGTTTGTTGAAGGAACTACGGCATATTTTGCGCAGTCTGAAATAGGACTTTTGATTTTGGAAAATAATTTTCCTACCGGCGTAGATTTCGATCTTCTTCCAAGCAAATTTTCTCTTGAGCAAAATTATCCTAATCCTTTTTCAAAAGGAGCAAGCGGAAATTCTATAACTACAATTGAATATTCCGTTCCCGTAATTGACGCAAATTTTGCATCCGTTACCGCCAATGTTACGTTAAAGGTTTACGATGTTCTCGGTCGTGAAGTTGCAACCCTTGTAAACAAAGAACAAACGCCGGGGAATTATTCCGTTCAATTTAACGCCGCCGGCTTAAGCTCGGGAATTTATTTCTACAAATTGAACGCCGGCAGTTTCAGAAGCGTAAAGAAAATGATTCTTTTAAAATAACCCGACATGAAAAAGATATATGTGAAATTCATGGGAAGATGTTAAAAAAATAAAAATAAATTATGGAATTTTTCTCGATTTTTTCTCTATGAGAAGTAAATAACAATTTATTGACGAATAGTTTCAGAAGTATAAAAAAAATGATTATTTTAAATTAGCTTTTCATTCATTCAATATTAGGAGGACCCATGAAGTCTTTAAAAACTCTAATTGTCTTATTTCTAATTTCATTTTCCATAAGCTATGGGCAGATCAGCGTTTTTGCCGGTTACGGACAATCGCAGTTCGGAAAAGATTTTTACGGCGAAGGAGTTGATTTTGATAACGCGGCTTATATTCCCGTCGGCGCTTCTTATCAATTTGGAGTTGGGCTTTTTAAGGTCGGCGTGGAAGTAAATTATTCCGCAGTTCCGTTTACCTACACAATTCAATACTTAGGCGTTGACGCGGCGGATTTAACTATTTCTCAATTGGCGTTTGGAGCTTACCTAAAATACAGATTTTCAATGCTCAAAGTCGTCGTGCCTTATGTTCGCGGCGGGGGAGAATACGTTACCGGAAAGGCAAAAATTGAATGGAAAGGGCAATATGCCGGAGTGGGAGAAAACTTTGAGGAAGATTACAAAGGGGCGTTCGGATTTAACCTCGGCGGCGGAGTAGAATTTAATCTTGGAATAGTCGGAATTTACGGAGAGTTTTTATACCATTTTGTTGACCGTGAGCTGGACGTTGAAGGGGCGACAAAAGACTCGTATAATAATTACGCGTTTCACATAGGACTTTTCTTCGGCATGTAATATCTTACAATACAAAAACTCTATTTTATTTAAAGCCGCTTCGCGCGGCTTTTTGTTGTTTTTGTCGGCTGAAAGTATTCTACGTTTTTTTTACGGGGCAATATAAAACCTTATTGTGAGGTTTGCGCCAATATGTTATTCTTCTCAGCCTAAAATGTCCGCCGTCTTTTTTCCGTTTATCGGTTTTCTTCCGGTTACCTTTAATATATCGCTAAACAAAGTTGTCGTAGTTGCATTTCGGATTCTTAAAAAGGAAGAACAAACATTTTCTCCGCTAAAAAAAAGATTTTCTTTATTATATTGTAATTTATTCTTAAATCAATTTCTAATTCCGAAAGTAATCAAATTATTCTATGAAAAAACTCTATATTTGCCGTCATGGAAAATCGAGCTGGAAGTTTAACGATTTATCAGACTTTGAAAGACCGCTAAATAAAAGAGGCGAACGGGACGCGCCGAAGATAGGAGAAGTCCTTAACGGCAAAAAAGTTTCGCCCGATATTATACTTTCCAGTCCGGCAAAACGCGCTTTCACTACGGCTAAAACAATAGTTAAAAAATTGGGACGTTCCGCCGATGAAATAGAAAGAAAAGAAGAACTTTACGGCGCGTCCGCCGGAGAGATAATGTCGATTATTCAAGAGTTGCCGGAAGACGCCGATTCCGTTATGATCTTCGGGCATAACCCCGGATTGACGACGCTGAATAACGTTTTATCGGATAAAAGAATTGACAATCTTCCAACTTGCGGCGTTGCCGCGTTGAAATTGAACATAGACAAATGGAAGGAAATTGATTTCGGCTGCGGAAAAGAAATGTTTTTTGAATATCCGAAAAAGTATTTTAAGTAAAGGACAAAATGCACAACGACAGATTTTTTGATAGGGAAGCAAGCTGGCTGGCTTTTAATTACCGCGTTCTGCAGGAAATAAAAGACCCGTCGCTTCCGTTATACGAACGGATAAAATTCCTCGCCATTTTTGCAAATAATTTGGACGAGTTTTTTCGCGTACGTGTGGCTACGGTTAGAAGTCTGCTAAATTTAAAGGAAAAAGATTTCAGCAAACTTCTTTTCGACCCTAAATTGCAGTTGAAAAATATAATGAAAACAGTAGCCCTGCATCAAAAGGAAATCAAGAAAGTATATATTAATGAACTTATTCCCGAATTGCAGAAAAATAATATTTATCTTGTTGACGACGCTCAGTTGAAAGGGAATCAGAAAAAATTCTTAAATAATTATTTTGAAAATAATATACTCCAGCATATTCAGCCGCTTCTTCTAATTAAAAAGAAAATCACTCCGTTCTTGAAAAACGGCAGACTCTATCTTGTAATTAAAATGCGGAATAAAAGTAAAACCGGCAAACCGGCAAAAAGAGCCGTGTTCAAATATGCGCTTGTGGAAATACCGTCGAATCATCTTCCGAGATTTATTGAACTTCCGTTGGAAAAAGATAAACATTATTTGATTTTTTTGGACGATATTATCCGCTACAAAATTCCCGAAATTTTTTCCGCTTACGACGTAGTTGAATGTTATTCGATTAAGTTAACAAGAGACGCGGAACTTTATATCGAGGACGAATTCAGCGGTAATTTGCTCAGTAAAATTATTTCAGGTTTAAAGAAAAGAAATATCGGTCTCCCCGCGCGCTTTGAATACGACGAGAGTATGCCGACGACTTTCTTCAACTACGTGAAGGAATCGTTTCAATTAAAGAAAGCCGATTTATCGCCCGCGGGAAAATATCACAACAAATCGGATTTTTTCTCTTTCCCGAATCCCGTCGGAAAAGAGCTTGAATATTCGCCGCACAAACCGATAAAAGAAAGGAAACTTAAATCCGGCGATGAAATGTTTGACGCCGTAAAAGAAAAGGATCACTATCTTTTCTTCCCTTACCACAGTTTTGAACACGTGGTTGATTTTTTACACTTAGCTGCGGCGGACCCGAAAGTGGTTTCCATCAAAATGACGCAATACCGCGTGGCGAAGAATTCAAAAGTCGTTAAAGCAATGATTAAAGCGGCGAAGAACGGCAAGAACGTAACCGTGTTCGTAGAACTGAAAGCGCGTTTCGACGAAGAGCAGAATTTCCTTTGGGCGCAAGAGATGGAACGGAACGGCGTGGCGGTTTATTACAGTTTCCCCGGCGTAAAAGTGCATTCCAAACTTGCGTTGATTACGAGGGAAGAAAACAACGCCTTTGTTGATTACGCTTTTTTGGGCACCGGAAATTTCAACGAGTCAACCGCGAAAATTTATTCCGATTTGGGACTTTTCACTTCCGACGTTCGGCTAACTTCCGAAGTAGAATACCTTTTCGAGTTTTTAGTCGGAAGAAACATAAAATATAAATTTCAACATTTGCTTATCGCTAAGTTCAACATACGAAAGGTTTTGAACAGACTGATTGACCGGGAAATTGAAAACGCCCGCGCCGGAAAAAAGGGTTACGTCCTTTTGAAAATGAACAGTCTGGAAGACAAAAAGATGATCAACAAACTTTACGAAGCTAGCGCTGAAGGGGTAAAAATTGATTTGATAATCAGAGGAATCTGCTGTCTTCTTCCCGGCGTTCCGGGTTTGAGCGAAAACATTTCCGCAATCAGTATAATCGACAAGTTTTTGGAGCACTCGCGCATTTACGTTTTTCACAACGACGGAAACCCGCAAGTTTACTCGGGTTCCGCCGATTGGATGCGCCGAAACCTTGACAGACGCATCGAAGCGCTTTTTCCCATTTACGACGAGAAAATTAAATCGGAATTATTGGATATTCTGAACATTCAATTAAACGATAACGTCAAAGCCCGAAAGATTGACGTCAATCAGAAAAACGCTTACGTCAAACGGCGCTCAAAAGACGATCCGGTTCGTTCGCAGATTGCGATTTACGAGTATTTGAAGGAGAAACAGCAGGAAAAAAATTAGAATAAACGGAGACTCCGTAAACGGAATTGCTTTTTCGCATTCGAAGTCTCCGTTTAATAATTGCCGCTTAAAAAATGTTTATTCTAAAACTTAGCCCCGTTAAAACCAAAAGGATTCCGATTAAAGTTGTAAGATAAATATTTACGCTGATTTTTGTGAGTTTCCCGCCTTCTTCGGGGAGACAAAAATACCGCGCGCGAAAAGCCAAAATGAAAGTTAACAGCAATAAAGCAAGTTTCAGCGCAATCAGTTCGGACGCTTTGCCGTTAAATAGAAACCATTCGCTTATTGGAAGATGACCCATTGCCAATCGAAAGCCGGTTAAAAATTGCAGCGCTAACGCGGCGAAACCGATTTTATAGAATGCTTTTATAAACTCGACCAGCATTGAATTATTATTCTCTTTTCTAACGCGGGGTAAAATTGCAAATGATAAAATCAAACCGCCGCCCACCCAGATTGCGGCGCTTAATATATGAAGGATTACAAGGATTTTGTATTCCATATTTATTCCTTTCTTTTCTTTCGAAAAATTTATTTTTTAAGTTGTAATTATACGGAAATCAAAATTACAATCTTCCAATTTCCGGAAAACCAAACCGTTACTTGTATGTTTATTGTGCGACGTATCTTTCAAATCGTTTTATTATTTTTAAATCAATAAGAAACAATGGAATAAGAATTGAGCCGTAAGCAAGAAAATCCCAAGCGTCAAATGTAGCGTTATAAAGTTTAAAATATTGCGCGGTTTCAATTCCCACACAAACAATTAGGAAAACGGTTACGGTTCTTTTGGGCGTGAAAAAGCGAGTCCAAGCATTATCCGTTTTGCTTGTAAAAAGTCCCCTGAACAATATATAATTCCATGCAGGTCCGGTCATATCCAGCGCATATCCTTTCCAATAAGGTCCTAAGTCAATCCAAATTGTTGACAATCCAATTCCCCACAACAAAAAAAGCATTGCCGCCCAATATGGCGCGTATTTGTCGCGTTGTATTTTTAATATTTCTTGATTCATTAAAAATTATGCAATGACTAAAATTAGTTTTCTATTTAAGTTTATTCTCAATTTCCTTTATGGTTTTTTATTCCC
>JAADIR010000247.1 GCA_013151245.1 Chlorobiota bacterium | reverse complement strand
GATAATTTATCTCGGCGGCTTGTCTCGGCGCAACAAAGTGAAGCCGGAAGCGTAGCGGAGACGGATGGAAAATTGGAATTTTGAGCATAACAATAGATATTTCAGTTCAACCGGTTTGAATATTTCATGCATTCCGGCGTCCAACTATCCATTCCACAAACAAACGAAGAGAATGGTTGATTGACTGATTGGTTGAATGGAAAAAACGACGATAGAAAATCATTCATTCCAGCATCCATTCTTAAATTAATCTTCAAAATTTCTTTACATATAAAACAACTTGTCCCGATTTATCCCGATGCTTTTTGTCGGGGTGTTTTTCCGAAAGCGGAATGTTCCATTTATCGGGAAGGATTTAATAATACTATAGAATCGCAGCAACATAAAACTATTCTGACTCGCCGTCTTACACTCTCATATTTATTAGCACAACCCCGGAAAAAATCAACGCTATGCCAACATGTTCCCATTGTTAATTATTCATTGTTCATTGTAAATTGTAAATTGCCCTTTACCAATCGCGCGCTTTTTTAATGCTTTCCTCGGAACCGAAGATAACCAAAATATCGTTTTTGTGTATCACGTAATCAGGCTGCGGCACAATAATTTCCGTATCGTCCGGGTCTTCTTCAAAGAGCGACGAACTTCTTTTAATCATCAAAACTTCCAGACCGTATTTATTCCGCAACTTAAGTTCAGACAAAGTCTTTCCGGCAAATTCGGGCTTCACTCTTTTTTCAACAATCAAATATCCTTTAGCGACTTCGGAAACCGATGTGGAATTAACCTGCTTCAGCTCTCGCGCCAATCCGTCGGCAAGATTGTATTTCAGACTTTCCCTGTTGTAGGCGGCAATTACGTCTTCCCTCCAAACAGAGCCGATAACTTTATTCGGATTCTCTTTCGAAACAACGGGAAACTCTTCAACATTGCGGCTGCCGAAAAGTTTAAGAACATGATCGAGATCGTCCGATGGAAATACCCTAACAATGTTTTTCCGGGAAATGTCTTTTGCTATTAAAACATTTTTAACTTGTTCATATTCGGTAATTATGGGACGGATTTCGTTTTCCGAAATTGCGCCGGTGAGGCATTCGTCTTTATCAACCGTAAAAAATGTTCTGTGATGACTCTCCATCAGCTTCCTAACCAAAACCGGAAGAGGCGTTTCTTCCGGAATAAGAGCGACCTCTTTTTCCAGGATCTCTTCCACTTTAATCGACTTTAATATTTCGGATCTTCTACCATGCACAATGCTAAACCCTTCGGCTTCGAGATGTTTTACATGAACCGAACCTTTAATAACAAGCTGCACAATTGTCGTGCTGATAACTACGGCAAGCATAAGAGGAAGGATGAAAGAATAATCTTTAGCCATTTCAAAAATAATCAGAATCGAAGAAATCGGAATCGTGTTGATGCCGCCGAGAACCGCTCCCATTCCCACAAGCGTATAAACAGTGGGGTTCAGCGTCATACCGAAGGCTGAATTCATCCCGGCGGCAAAAAGATAACCGAAACACGCGCCCATAAACAAAGTCGGGGCAAAAACCCCGCCAAAACCGCCCGAATGAAGAATCAGCGGAACAAGAATAAATTTAAGCACCAGCAGAATTAAAACCACCTGCCATGAAATGCCGTTTGATAAAATAGAATTTATCGCGTGGTAGCCGATGCCGAAAATATCTTTGTAAAAATATCCGGAAATTCCAACAAGCAGCCCGACAGCCGACATCGAAAGCCAAAGCGGAACTCTCTTTTTAATAACCTTTCGAAATAAGTGATCGACGGAATCGGAATAATGAATATAGGAAAGGGAAAGCAGCCCGGCAAAAACTCCGAGAATAATATAAAGATAAAAATCCGAATATGAATTAATTGTCGTATGAACAAATGTAAACGCCGAAGTGTTGCCGAGGAATATCCGGGACACCGCGCTCGCCGAAACCGAAGCGAGAATAAGCGCGGAAAACGAAGAGGCTTGAAAATCGTTGAGCAGAATAATTTCAATTGCAAAAAAGATTCCCCCCAACGGAGTGTTGAAAACCGCTGCAATAGCCGCTCCCGCGCCGGCAGCCGTAAACATCCGGCGCCGTTTGTCCGAAAGTCCGAGGAGGTGACTGATTTTGCTCGCCAGTCCGCCGCCCAACTGCGCCGCAGGTCCTTCGGGTCCAACGGTTCCGCCGGATCCGATATTTATTGCCGGAGCGATAAAATGAAAAACCGTCGTGCGGAATTTAATAAAACCTCCGCGCTGCGCCACGGCTTTGATTACTTCGGAAACCCCTTTTTTCTTTGCCGTGTGCGGGTCCATGTAAGTCATAAGACTTTGAAGAAGCATTCCGATAACCGGAATGACTATTACCGCGGCGCCTCCTAAGAAAAACAATTTTTCTTTTCCGTCGTTAAAAAAAAGTTCGGTAAAAAGATGAATTGTTTTATGTAGAAATACCGCGGCAAGCCCTACAATCAATCCCATGAAAATAGCGTAAATACTAAATCTCGTGTAATCCGGAATTGCCATGTCCGCAAGCTTTTGCTGGAAGCTTGCTAATAATATGCCCGACTTTTTTTTAATGCTATTTTTCTTTGCCATAAGTCGAAATATAAATAATCGCTTTGATATTTGTAGCGCCGTTTGACATTTGCTCTATTAAGAATGAAAATTTTTCAATCAATGTTTATTTCCCGATTTTTAACAAGAGAAGTATTTTTTTGATATTTTTCGACATTATTAAACTTAAAGTATGGAACTAGAGAATATCTCCGGATGAAAAGTTTATTTACTCTCAAAAAATATTTTTACGCCCGAAAAAATAAACTGCTCGCCGGAGTTTTTTTTATTCTTCTATCCACGGTTTCGCAAGTCATGATTCCCCTCTTTTTGAAAAGCGGAATCGATTCGATTCTCAACGCGCACGATTATTCCCGCATCGCTTATTACGCCGGTTTGATTTTGGCGGCTTCCGCGTTCAGCGGCGTCTTCCGTTTTTTTACGCGATTTACAATCGGCAGACTTTCGCGCGAAATTGAAACCGACCTGCGCCTCGATTTGTGGAAACATTTACAAACGCTGCCGCTTAGCTATTTTAAGGAAACGCCTACCGGAGACTTAATGGCGCACGCCACAAACGACATAAGCGCCGTGCGGATGTTTATCGGACCGGCAATTCTACACTCCGTTGACACGGCGTTAAAAACATCTTTCATAATTGTTATTATTGCCTCTCTTAATTTCGAGCTTACAATTTATTCGCTGCTGCCGCTTCCTTTTCTCAGTTTTTTCGTTTACAAACTAAGCGGTATTATTCATCATAAATTTGCGGCGATACAGAGTAAATTTTCCGACCTCACAGCAAAAGCTCAGGAGTCGTTCTCCGGCATTAGAATTATCAAATCTTACGTTAGAACCGAAAATGAAATATCGGAATTTAATAAGCTCAGTTCCGAGTACTTGGATAAAAATATGGAAAAAATAAAAGTGCAGGCGTGGTTCATGCCGGTGCTTTTGTTCATCGCGGGAACTTCCGGAATAATAGTAATCTGGGCGGGCGGAAATATGGCGATTAATAATTCTCTTACGCTTGGAGAATTGAGCGCGTTTATCTCTTATTTAGTAATGCTGATTTGGCCTATGATTACTTTCGGATGGGTCTTGAATATCATTCAGCAATCAGCCGCAAGTATGAAACGGCTGAATATAATTTTCAACCGGGCTCCCGACGTCTCCGACACAGAAGCGGAAACCGCATCGCAATTTTTAGTAAAAGGAGAAATTGAATTTAAAAATGTTTCTTTGAGATACCATAGTAATCTTCCTTTTATATTAAAAAATATTAATATTAAAATTCCAGCGGGCTCCACAGTCGCTATTATCGGCAGAACGGGAAGCGGAAAAAGCAGTCTCGTTAATTTACTGCCGCGTCTTTACGACGTTACTTCGGGGAAGATTTTTATCGACGGAACGGAAATAAAAAAAATCCCGCTGAAAGTTTTACGAAAATCTATGGGCGTTGTTCCGCAAGACGCGTTCTTATTTTCCGACTCGATAGAAGAAAACATTTTATACGGCGCCGAAGCCCGGAATAACGGGCTTTTCGAAGCCGCGGTAAGAATTTCCCGCATAGATAAAGACGTTCGCGCGTTTGCGGACGGATATAAAAGCGTAATCGGAGAAAAAGGAGTTACTCTTTCGGGCGGACAAAAACAGCGCGTCGCCCTGGCGCGGGCTTTGGCGGTAAATCCGAAGATATTGATTCTTGACGATTCTTTCTCGGCTATCGACGCGGGAACTGAAGAAGAAATACTCAACAATTTGAAAGAGTTCAAAAAGGATAAAACTTTAATCATCATAAGCCATAGGATTTCCACCGTAAAAAACGCCGATAAGATTTATGCGCTAGACCGCGGTTCCATAGCCGAAGAAGGGAATCATTCTCAGCTCTTGAAATTAAACGGACTTTATGCCGATCTCTATAGAAAGCAATTATTGGAAAAAGAATTGGACGAGCTTGGTTAAATGAGAAATCGCGGATTCGGAATATCGAGCGACGAGATACTCGGAAAGGCGTATGACTCTAAGTTGATGAAACGTCTGCTGCAGTACGTAAAGCCCTACGCAAAATACGTTGCGTTTGCAATTCTTTTAAATGTTGTCGTTGCGGGTCTCGGACCTCTCCGTCCTTATTTGATGAAAATCGCCATCGACGAACACATCGCGAAACACGACTACAACGGTCTTCTTAATATTGTTCTCATTCTTTTTGCCGTGTTAATCTTTCAAGCTGTCGTGCGTTATTTTCTTACTTATTTCACCCAATTGATGGGACAAAAAATCATTTACGATTTGAGGATTAAAATCTTCGCGCATATTCAAAATCTTTCGTTGAAGTTTTTTGACAAAACGCCGATTGGAAGACTTGTTACGCGGGTTACAAACGACGTCGAATCTCTCAATCAGCTCTTCTCATCCGGTATTATAACGATTTTCAGCGACGTTTTTATAATAATCTGGATTTTTATTTTTATGTTCTCGATGGCGTGGGAGCTTGCGCTTGTTACGCTTTCGGTTATTCCCTTTTTATTTTACGCCACTTTTCTTTTCAGAAAAAAAGTGAGAAACGCATACAGAAGCGTGCGCTTTCATTTGGCGCGTTTGAATTCATATATGCAGGAACATATTTCGGGAATATATATTGTGCAGCTTTTTACAAAGGAAAAAGCGGAAGAAAAAAAATTCAAAGCTATAAACGACGATTACAAAGACGTGAACATTAAATCAATCTTTTATTACGCAATGTTCTTTCCCGTCGTTGAATTTTTGAGTTCAACCGCCGTCGCCTTGATTATATGGTACGGCGGGGGCGAAGCCGTTCAAGGGGCAATAACCATAGGAGTTTTGCTCGCATTCATTCAATATACCGAGATGTTTTTCCGTCCCATTCGCGATCTGTCTGAGAAATACAATATTCTTCAGACTGCAATGGCTTCCTCGGAAAGAATATTTAAACTCTTAGATACAAAAGAAATCATTCCCGATCCGGAGAATCCCAAAAAGTTTGATAAAGTGGCGGGGGAGATTATTTTTAAAAACGTATGGTTTTCTTATACTGAAAAGGATTATGTTTTACGGGATATTTCATTCAAAATCGAAAGCGGGAAAACCGCCGCAATCGTAGGCGCAACCGGCGCGGGAAAAACCAGCGTCATCAACATTCTAAACAGATTCTATGAAATAGAAAAAGGGACGGTATTATTGGACGGCGTTGATATCCGAAAAATAAAAAAGGAAGAATTAAGAAAACATATTTCGCTTGTTCTTCAAGACGTGCTTTTATTTGCCGGCACAATCAAATCGAATATATCGCTTAACAATCCGGCGATTGGGGACGACGAGATAGTTGAAGCCGCTAAAATAGTGGGCATTCACGATTTTATACTTTCTCTTCCGAACGGCTACGACGAAGAAGTTAAAGAAAAGGGCGCCACTTTAAGCGGCGGACAAAAACAATTGATTTCTTTTGCAAGAGCGCTGGTTTATAATCCGCAAATCCTTATATTAGACGAAGCAACTTCGAGCGTTGATACGGAAACTGAAATGTTAATACAAAAAGCCACTCGAAATCTTTTAAAGAACAGAACTGCAATTGTAATTGCACACCGCCTTTCTACAATTAAAAACGCCGATAAGATAATTGTTATTCACAGAGGAGAAATCCGCGAATCAGGCTCTCACAGAGAATTGCTTGCAAAGAAAGATATTTATTTTAAACTTTATCAATTACAATACAAAGAACAGGAAAATTTTATTCTTTAACGAGGAGGAGTAATGGAAGTACAAGGATTGATGACTTTGCCGAGATTTATCATCGAAGAGGAAAAGAAACACCCTGAAGCTACCGGAGAGCTTTCGGCGTTGTTATCCGAATTAGCTTTAGCCGCTAAAATAATTTCGCTTGAGGTTAACAAAGCGGGACTTGTAGATATTTTAGGATTGGCAAACGCCGTGAACGTTCACGGAGAAGACGTTAAAAAGCTCGACATGTACGCGCATCATACAATCGTAAAAGCCATGGACCACGGCGGTCATTTGTGCGTAATGGCGTCCGAAGAAGAGGAAGGAATTATCCCGATTCCGGCGCACAGAAAAAACGGGAAATACGTTATGCTCTTCGACCCGCTCGACGGGTCTTCAAACATCGACGCAAACGTAAGCATTGGCACAATCTTTTCGATTTACAGAAGAGTTTCGCCGGACGGAATGCCGGGCACAATGGAGGACCTTCTGCAGGTTGGAACCGAGCAAGTTGTCGCCGGATATATTGTTTACGGCTCGAGCACAATTTTTGTTTACACCGCCGGCGAAGGCGTGCACGGATTTACGCTGGACCCCGCCGTTGGGGAATTCCTTCTTTCCCACCATAATATTAAAGTTCCCGAAAAGGCAAATATTTACAGCATCAACGAAGGGAATTACAAATACTGGCATCAAGGTTTGAAAGATTATATCAAATATCTGCAGGCTGCCGAAGACGAAGGAAGAAAACCTTACTCCGCCCGCTATATCGGCTCGATGGTTGCCGATATTCACAGGAACTTGCTTTACGGTGGAATATTCATGTACCCGCGCGACAAAAGAAGTCCGAATGGGAAACTCCGTTTAATGTACGAATGTAATCCGATGGCGTTTATATTGGAACAGGCCGGCGGACGCGCAATTAACGGAAAGAAGAGAATAATGGAAATAAAGCCGGAGAAACTTCATCAGCGCGTGCCTATTTATATAGGAAGTAAAAACGCTGTCGATACGGTTGAATATTATTTAAGAAAAGCCGAAGAAGAAGGAAACGGCGAAGACGAGGAATAGTTTAAATCGTAAAAAACCCGATTCGGAAATTCTCCGAATCGGGTTTTGTCTTAAATTTTAAATCTCCTTTAGATCTTACTCGGCGGGATTAGCTTCCGCGGTTTTTATCTCTTTCAAATCCTCTTCAAATTTTGCCGCGAGTTCTTCTTCGGTAATTCCCTGCAAAACAAGTTTGTTGTTTTTAACAATCACCAAAGGCGGATCCCCTTCTCCGGTCATGAATTTATAAAGATTATAGCCGAGTCTGTTCCTGTCGTTCATTCTCGGAACATATTCTTTATATTTTTCAACTAAGCCGTAAAGCCGCGTTTCCAAAGATTCTGCCGGGAAATGTTTTGTAGGAGTTGGAGCCATAATAATCGCCTCTTTTTTTTATTCAAAAATAATTAAGAGAAAGGTAAGAGACAAATTTATTCTTGCTGAATTATTCCGTCAACAGTTCTTTCCGTTATTCTTTTCTCGAATTTGAATCGCAAATTCAATGTTACATAAATTACACGCAACAAATCTTCCGAGCGGGATTTATTTATTTTTATTATCGGCGGGCAGATTCCATTGTTTTAAGAAAATGGTTTTGCTTGGCTGATATTTTTGGGGAGAAATCGGAAAATGTATGAACTCTTTTTCAATCGCGCCGCTTTTTGCGTATCTTTGAAAAAACTAAATTCGGCAGAATGAAATATTTTTTCCACTTATCGTTTTTATTTCTCTTGATTCTTCAGAGCGCCCTTTTTTCTCAAGAGATCATAATCAAAGTTAATTCGGCTCCGCGAACAGCCGTTCTCTTTTCAATTGAAGGGGAAACCGTTTGGAAAATAGACTCGCTAAATTCAAACAACGGGATTTTTACCTTCTCGTTGACCGGCAAACACAAAGGGTTCTATTCGCTCGCATTTGATAAATCTCGCCGGTTAATTTTTGTTAACGACGGAAAAGAAATTGAGATTGAAAGCGACTTCAATCATCTGCGCGACGGCGCAAAAGTAATCCGGTCGGAAAGCAACGAACTGTTTTTTGATTTTCTTGATTTGAATAAATCCTACAAAACTAAAACCGAACTTCTCGAGCTAATTTTAGCGCGCTATCCGCGCGGCGACGGTTATTATTCGGCGACGATGAAGAAATTGAAAGAAATTCAAAAGGAATATTTTACTTTCGTCAATGAAACATCGCAGAAAAATCCCAATTCATTTATCGCCCGCTACATTCGTTCGGCGCGGCTTCCGGTTATTGACGGAACGATTTCCCGAGAAGAACAATTGCGGTTCCTTAAATCGCATTCCTTGGATTTTGTTGATTTTGCCGACGCCGGTTTAATTGAATCCGATTTGTTCACAAATAAATCAATCGAATATCTAACTTATTTCAGAAATCCGAATCTGCCCAAAGGTTTGCTGGAAAAAGAATTTATGAAAGCGTCCGATTCTCTTCTGCTGAAAGCAAAAACCAACGAAGCCGTTTATCAGCATATCGCCGAATATTTGGTTAAAGGATTCACCGAATTCGGTTTCGAAAAGGTCGTGAATTATATTGTTGATAATTATGTGATAAAAGATGATTTGTGCATCGATACGAAAACGGGCGGCTCAATTCAAAAAAGAATCGATCAATCGAAATTTTTGAAAAGGGGCGACATTGCGCCGGTTATTATGATTGCCGATACCGGCGGAAACAAAATTGATTTGCGCGCAATAAAAACCGATAAAGTTCTCGTTCTTTTTTACGCGAGTTGGTGTCCGCACTGTCAAAACATAATGCCCGAACTTGTGAAACTTTACAATGAGCAAAAAGAAAAACAAATTGAAGTTCTTGCGATTTCACTCGACGAGAAAAAAGACGACTGGATAAGTTTCATTCGCAAAAACAAAATGAATTGGCTCAACGCTTCGGATTTGAAAGGGTGGAACGGCAAAGCGGCTGAAGATTACTATATTTACGCTACTCCGTCTTTTTTCCTTCTCGACAAGGAAAGAAAAATAATTTCCAAACCTACCGCAATCGAAGAAATCAAACCGATCTTTTCCGATTAATTTTTCGCGGCTTGCAGCAATATTGCAATAAAGCCTGCGTCCTCTTTTCTTTCCCCAAATAAAAATCAGTATTTTTGTATTAATTATTAAAGGCGCTTTTGAAGCAGATTAAAAAAATATTGGCAATCCGTCTAAGCTCGCTGGGCGATATAATTTTAACGACTCCCGTTCTTCGCGCGTTGAAAAATAAATATTCCGGAGCCGAGATAGATTTTCTACTCAAAAAAAATTACGAGGACGTTCTGCTCCATAATCCCGGCGTAAATCGAATATTTCATTTTGAAAATCTCCCGAACGATTTCTTTGAAACGGAATACGACTTAATCGTAGATTGCAGAATAATTTACGCAGTAAAAAGATTAGGAATAAATTCAACGCGCGGAAATATCTTTTCAGAAAACCGAGCGCAAAAAAATTTCTGCTCGTTAATTTTAAGATAAATAAACTGCGTCCTGTTAAATCGATTCCGCAGCGTTATGCGGAAAGCGTCCCCGGTCTTGAATTGGACGGCAAGAGCGCCGAGCTTTTTATTCCGAATAGTATTCAGCCGGAACTTAAGCCCGACAAAAAGTATATCGGATTCTGTCCGGGTTCGCGCCACTTTACTAAGATGTGGCTGCCAGATTATTTCATCGAACTCGGGAAACTCTTAACCGGCGCGGGGTTCGCGATTGTTCTGTTCGGCGGAAAAGACGACCGCGAAATCTGTTCGAAGATTTCAAAACAAATTGATAATTCAATCGATTTGAGCGACGACGACAATCTTTTACAAACGGCAAAAGATATGACGCGCTGCAAAGCCGTTGTCTGCAACGATTCGGGACTTATGCACGCGGCGGCTGCGGTTCAAACTCCGGTTATAGCGTTATTCGGTTCAACGGTTCGTGAATTCGGGTTTGCGCCTTACGGAGTTAAACATTTAATATTAGAAAATAATTCGTTATCTTGCAGACCTTGCAGCCACATCGGGAAAGAGAAATGTCCGAAAGGTCATTTCGGCTGCATGAAATCGCTTACGCCCGAATTGGTTTTCGGCAAACTTAAAAATATTCTTTAGCAATTATGCAAAATTTTTGGCTGGTAATTTATAACGTTCTATTCATTCCTTTGCTGGTAACGCTTCTGCGAATTGCCTCGATCTTTAATCCCAAGATTGCGCGCGGAATCAAGGATAGAAAAAAACTGTTTGAAAACTTAATTATTGATTTAACCGGTCTGGACAGAAAAAAACCGATGGTGTGGTTTCATTCTTCGTCGCTTGGCGAGTTCGAACAGGCGAAACCGATAATCAAAAAACTAAGAGCCGAAAGAAACGTTAATATTATCATCACATTTTTTTCGCCGTCGGGTTACCGCAATTCTTTAAATTATCCTCACGCCGACGTAATCTCTTATCTTCCGCTGGATACAAAATTTCTCGCAAAACGATTTATTGAACTTGTTAAACCGACGCTGGCGCTTTTTATGCGCTATGATATTTGGCCGAACTTCTGCCACGCTATGAAATCAAAGAATATTCCGATGATTATTGCCGACGCTACAATGCAAAAAAATTCGTCCAGACTTCTTCCAGGATTAAAAAGTTTCCATAAAAATCTCTATGAAACTTTCTCGCAAATTTTAACCGTCTCCGAAGAAGACTTGAAAAATTTCAGAAGATTTAATCTGCAAGGAGTGAGACTAGCAACAGTCGGCGACACGCGTTTTGACAGGGTTTATCAAAAGAGTATTGCCGCTCGGAATTTGAGTTTAATTAACGAAAAGATTGTTGAAGAAAAAAAAGTTTTCATTTTCGGCAGTTCGTGGGAAGCGGACGAAGAAGTCGTTCTGCCGGCAATTATGAAATTGATGAAATTCGATTCTTCGGTAATGATGATTATTGCGCCGCACGAACCGACTGAATTGCGCCTCGAGACGCTCGGAAATTATTTTAGAAATTATCAAAGCGTCATCCGTTTTTCACATCTGAACAACTATTCGAGCGAGCGAATTATTCTTATTGACTCTATCGGAATTCTTCTGTCGCTTTACAAATACGCGCACGTCGCTTACGTGGGCGGCAGCTTTAAACAAAACGTCCACAATGTTATTGAGCCGGCGGTTTACGGAATACCCGTTCTTTTCGGACCGAAAATTCAAAACTCACATGAAGCGGTCAAACTTGCGCAGCTCGGTTCGGGAATCGTTGTGCCGAATAAAAAGAAAGCGTACCGCGCGTTGAGAAAACTGTTTACCGATGAAAATCACAGACTGCGGCTCGGAGATATCTCGCGAAATTATGTCGAGTCAAATCTCGGCGCTTCGGATAAAATTCTTTCGGAGATTTATAAATATTGTTAAAGGAAAAGAGGTTAAAAGGTTGAGAGGTTAAAAGGAATTAATTTTCTACGACGCTTGTTTTTTAGCGCGAAGATTTTCTTCGAAAAAAAAACCGAACCGGCAAAAGCCGATTCGGTTTTTAAAACAAGACGTCAAATTATTTTTTGATTGATTTGTTGATTCTCATCTGTTCGGCTAATTCTTTGACTTCCGTTAAATCCCTTACCATCTCGCTCCAGCCGTACCAAAGAGCATAATCGGGACTTGCATGAAACGTTCCTTGGAAAGTTCTCATTCTATGTTCCAGGAACATCACAAATAACTTTTGCTCAATTACGGTAGGCGCGTCGTGGAAAGTAAGCATCTGCGGAAAAGCGTATGCGTAGCTTTCCGGCTTTTTAATTATTCCGTCTTTGTAAAGGTCCGCCACTACTCTAATAGCTTCCGCCATTAATCTGTCGGCGTGCATTATCATTTCGTCCCCTTTTTTCAACTCGCCTTCGGCAAAAGTTTTTGCATGACAGTTTGAACAGACTTTTACCATTTTGTCTCTTTCGTTCTGCCAATCTTCCTGGGTTAATCTGACAATGTCCGCTGCTTTTACAACGTCGAGAATAGCCGTCGGTTTACCGTCCGGGTCAAGAACTCCGAGCGCCTGTAAAATAGTTACGCGGTCTGCCGCCCATTGTTTATCTTCGGGCAACGGCAGTCTGAGAGCTAAAAATCCCCACGCGGTTCTTACGCTGTGGTTGCCTTCGGACATGTGGCAATCCTGACAAGTCGGCGCGGGCGTATCTTCCGGCAAAGTTCCGTTCTGTTTCAATAAAGCCCTAACTCCGTGCTTAGAAGAAGTGTACATCTCCCACTGCGGATGGTCGAAGCCCATGTGGCAAGTTTGACACGCTTGCGGCTGTTTTGCTTCTTTAACCGAAAAAGTGTGCCGCGTATGGCATGCGTCGCAAGAGGCGTGTCCGTACATTGAGCCGGATTCTTTTAATTTCTTAACCTCCTCGGGGCTTTTTACGCCTATCTTATGACAAGCTCCGCAACCCTTTTCCCCTTCAATCAGCGGCGAAGGCTGCATGTGAATAGTGGGCATTGCCATCAAAGCCGCCCAGCCTTTGGAATGTTTGCCGGCAAGAAATTGCTCGACCTGCTCGTCGTGACAGTCGTTGCAGGTTTCGTACGTCGGCAATTCAGCTTTTGCGAAATCGTCCATCGTAGTATGCTGATCGCCGTGGCAAGTAGAGCAATCCACATCGTTTTTAGAGTGTTTGCTAAGCTGCCAATCCTTTACGATATTAGGAGTTACTTTAGTGTGGCAATCAATACAGTTCTGCGCGGAAATAATTTGGTAAGCTGCAAAGAATAAAAGTAAAAATAGTACGCTTTGTTTCTTCATAGAACCTCCTTTATTTGAGAGAAATATAATTTGTAATCAATAGTAAAATAATATTTTTCACATTTATGTCCAATATAAAAGAACAAAAAAGTCTGATATTTATTTTTTTTATTCGCTATCTATTGGATTCAATTTTTATTGATTTTCATCTTTAATACCCGCAACTATTTTTGTATTTTGAAATAGAATTTGAGTAAAATTTAACAATAAGTAAACATCCATAATAACTACGGAGAAAATTATGCGTCCAAAACTGGAAGTGTGGAATCAGCTCATCGAACAGGGTTTTCACAACATTAACAACATTTTTTACAATTCTTCAACGCCGTCTCTTTACGAACAGGCGATAAGAAGAAGAGAAGCGCGGCTCGCTCATTTGGGACCGTTAGTAACGAGAACCGGGCAACATACCGGTCGCAGCCCTAACGATAAATTTATTGTTAAGGAGCCCGGCAGCGAAAAGAAAGTTTGGTGGGGCGATATTAATCGTCCGATTGACGAAGACTATTTCAACAAACTTTTGGCAAAATCAATCGCTTACGCAGAGGGAAAAGATTTATACGTTCAGGATTGCTACGCCGGCGCAGACCCCGAATATCATCTGCCGATAAGAGTTGTAACCGAAACCGCATGGCATAGTTTGTTTGTTAGAAATATGTTCGTACTGCCGAAAGACGACGACGAATTTAAATTTCATCAGCCGGAATTCACGGTGTTAAATTTTCCATATTTGCAGGCGAACCCCGAAACCGACGGAACAAACTCGTCGGCGTTTATTATCGTTCACTTCGGTAAAAAATTAGTTCTTATCGGCGGCACAAGTTACGCGGGCGAAATTAAAAAATCCGTCTTCTCTATTATGAACTATCTCCTTCCGCAGAAAGACGTGATGGCAATGCACTGCTCGGCTAACATCGGCGAAAAAGGAGACGCGGCGGTTCTGTTCGGACTTTCGGGAACGGGGAAAACAACTCTTTCAGCCGACCCGAAGAGAAAACTCATTGGAGACGACGAACACGGCTGGAGCGACAAAGGCGTCTTTAATTTTGAAGGCGGCTGCTACGCAAAAGTAATTAATCTTTCCGAAGAAGCCGAACCGGATATTTATGAAACGACAAGAATGTTCGGAACAATCCTTGAAAACGTTGAGATGGATATTAGAACCAGGAAAATTGATTTATTCGATTCTTCTTTAACGGAAAACACGCGGGCGTCTTATCCGCTTACGCACATAAATAATATTGAACCGAGCGGAATGGGCGGGCATCCGGCAAACGTTATTATGCTTACAGCCGACGCTTTCGGCGTTTTGCCTCCTATTTCCAAATTAACGCCCGAACAGGCGATGTATCATTTTATTTCCGGCTACACGGCTAAAGTCGCCGGAACGGAAAAAGGAATAACCGAACCGGTTGCCACGTTCAGCACTTGCTTCGGCGCGCCGTTTATGCCGCTTCATCCGTCGGTTTACGCTAATCTGCTCGGCGATAAAATTGAAGAACATAATTCAAAATGCTGGCTGATTAATACCGGCTGGTCCGGCGGTCCTTACGGCGTCGGTTCGAGAATGAAAATTCAATACACGCGCACAATGCTCAACGCTGCGCTCAGCGGCGAATTGGACAATGCTGAAACCGTTCAGGAACCGATTTTCGGTCTCTATATTCCAAAGGAAATACCCGGAGTGCCGGCGGATGTATTGAATCCGCGCGATACTTGGGAAGATAAAGACGCCTACGACAAAACCGCAAAGAAATTAGCTATGATGTTCCACAAAAATTTCGAGAAATTTGCCGATAACGTTAAAGATGAAATTATAAATGCCGGTCCGAATCGCTTTTAATTTCTGATTTGACGATTAATTCTTTATAAAGCGGTCCCATTTTATTGGGTCCGCTTTTTGTTCCATAATGATACATTTTCGTTTGTGTTATATTAAAGTTAGCCTTTTACGTTTTTGATTCTTTTTCAAATAATCATTTTCTCCGAATGATTAGCGGATTTACTCTGTTTTCAGCCCCAAATTGAAATTTTAAATACTAATAATAAATTTTTAAAGGAAATATTCTCTGGTACGGTAATTGTTTCATGCTTATATTAATAATCAAAATATTACAGAAAAATTATGCAGTGGAAAAATTCAAATAAAAAAACGGAAAAAGCTCCATTTGAGGTTTTTTTCGAAATAGCCCCGTTGGGATTGCTGATTTTCAACGAGAAATGGCAAATAACCGAGGTTAACGACGCTTTTTTTCAATTCGGCGTTACCGTTCAAGGAATCGGCGAAGATATTAAAGACAAAATAATTCTCGACACTCAGCTTTTTACCGATTTGTCTTTATCTAACGAATTGAAAGAACTTGCCGACGGAATGCCTTTTGAAAAAGAACTCCAAAATATAAAACGTAACGACGGTAAAGCCATCTCGGTTATCGTAAAAGGCATTCCGCTTGACGAGGAAAATTTTGAGGGCGGTTTGCTGATCTTGGAGGATTTGAAAATAAGCAAACCGCTGCAGCAAAGGGAATCCGCCGACTCTGCGGGTTTCGGCGAAATATTGACAAATCTTTCGGACTTCTATTTTGTCTCGGACGATCGCGGAATAATTAAAAGCAGAAACATCCGCGGAGATAAGTTTATCGACATTTTTGACTCGGTGGAAGATTCTGTTTTTGATCTGAGCAAGAGAATTCAGAACGCCGTTTTCGAATCGAATTTTAAAGAGGTAATTGAAAAGAGAATTCCTGTAAAATCTACATTGCCATTCAAATTCAATAATGAGAATTTATTTTTAGAAACTTACGTATTCCCAATTTCCGACTCGTCCGGCAACATAAAATTTGTCGTTTCGGTCTTTAAAGACGTCACTGAAGAAATCGGCAAAAAAATAAAAGATGAAAATGAAATAAACGAACTGAAAAAATATCAACAGATAACCGCTTCAATTGTTGGAGCCGTTTTTAATATAAATTTTTCCGGCGAAATTATTTATTGGAATGATTCTGCAAGCCGACTATTCGGGGTTTCAAAAAGCGAAATATTCGGGAAGAATATCTCAAGAATCTTCCCTTCGTTCAATCATGAATTTTTAAACGAAATTCAAAACGAGCTTACCGCAAGCGGCAAATGGTCAACCGAGCTTGATTTTGTCGGCGACGACGAAAAGAATATTCGGTTTTTATTAAATGCAGGACTGCTTAAGCACGGCTCAAACAAAGCGATTGTTTTTCTCTGTTCAGACATCACCGAACGATACGAATTGGAAAGGGAGCTTAAAAACTCCGAAGAGCGCTATCGTTCGATTGTTACAAACATGCATGAATTTGTCTGCACGCTGAACATAGAAGGCAAAATTACCTACGCCAACGAAAAATGCATGGAATCATTCGGCTATAATAATAAGGAAATTTTTTCCCATTCTATTATTGATTTAATTGACCCCGATTATGTTAGAGAAAATCAACTGGCGTTTAACGATGAATTTATCAACCGGCGAACGCATGAACTTCCGGTTAAAACCGCTTTCGGCGAAAAGTTATACGTTCTGTTAAATCTTTCGGAAATACGCGACTTAAACGGAAACGTTGAATACTACAACGCGGTTCTTACCGATATTACTTTGAAGAAAGAAGCGGAAAAAGATTTACTGCTTATTAAATCGGTATTCGACGCTTCGTCCGAAGGAATTGTTGTGGGAAATATTAATTCGATTCTTCTTGCAAACGAACGGTTTGCCGAACTATTCGGATTCTCTTCGTCGGATGAAATTATAGGAAAATCGTTCTCCGAATTCGTCGCCGAAGAAGAATATCCGAAACTTGACGAATATATTGAATCTCTACGGAGCGAATTGAATAAGAAAATAAGAACCGAATTAAAAGGGAAAAAGAAAGACGGAACGGAAATTTTTCTCTCGCTCAGTTCTTCTTCTTATGAATTCTCCGGCGAAACTAATATCGTTTCGCTTATCCGCGACGTTACAAAAGAAAAGGAAACGCAGTCGGTAATTGAAGAATCCGAGGAACGGTTCAGATTAATTACGTCGAACATCAGCGAAGTTATGTGGGCTGCCGAATCGCAAAACGGAAAAATCAGACAGACATTTTATACCAGCGCAATTGAAAAAATCACGGGTTATTCCGCCGAAGATTTTATTGCCAATCAGCGTTTGTGGTTTAAAATTATTCATCCCGACGACTATGAGGAAGTATTTAAAAAATTAAAAACCGTTTACGGCAATTCGTCGGCAAAAAACGGGCAGATTGAATTCCGCATCCTCAGAAAAGACGGCGAGATTGTTTGGATGGAAAATATGTTCAATCTTGTGCGCGACGGTAACGGCGGCATTGAAAAAATTTACGGAACAATAAGAGACGTCACTTTCGACAAAAAAGCCGAGGAAAAATTAATTCAATCCGCGGAAAACTTAAAACAGTTGAACGACACAAAAGATAGATTTATTTCAATTATTTCACATGATTTGCGGACGCCGTTCAGTTCGATTTTAGGATTTACGGATATACTTCTGAGCGAACCCGAAATGGCGGCGGACAAGCGCACCGAATATATCAGCTTCATTCAGGAATCGTCGAAAAATATGCTCTCTCTTGTAAACGCTCTTCTCGATTGGACAAGACTTCAGACCGGAAGAATAAACTTTGAACCGCAAAGAACCAATGCGCGATACGTTATCGACAAAGCGATACAAATGCTCTCCGGCGCCACTCTGCAAAAAAACATACAACTTATTTCCGAAGTTGATTACGACGTTTACATTCACTGCGACGAAAATCTGCTTCTGCAGGTTTTCAACAATCTGATATCTAACGCAATTAAGTTCACTAATTCCGGCGGTAAAATCGTAATTGCCGCAGAGCCGAACATCGACGAAAGGGAAATTAAATTTTCCGTCTCGGATAACGGCGTGGGAATAAAAGAAGAACACCTCTCCAAACTTTTCCGCATCGACACAAAGTTTACCCTCAACGGAACAGCCGGCGAAAAAGGAAGCGGTCTCGGGCTTTCGCTCGTTTCCGACATCGTAAATAAACACGGCGGAAAGATTTGGGTTGAAAGCAAGTTCGGCGAAGGTTCGCAGTTTTATTTCACAATCCCTATCGCTTCAACCAAGTTCCTTCTTGTTGACAGCGAAAAAAGGGAACAACTTCTTTACGTTAAATTGCTGAAGAACCTTATGCCAAATTACAAAACAGAGGCGGTAAACAACGGAAAAGAAGCGTTCGAAATTATTAAAAGTTCGTCGCCCGCGCTCGTAATTTCCGAACACGATATGCCGGAGATGAACGGAATTGATTTGGTGCGTCAAATGAATTTAAGCGATTTGAAATACAAACCGCCGGTGATAATTTTGAGCAGAAATATCACTCCTTTTATTGCCGACAATTATAAAGAACTTGGCGTGGAATACATTTTCAAAAAACCGGTTGACGTCTCCGTCCTTAAATCGGCAATTGAAAAAACTTTGAAAAAAGCGATTTACAATTAAGGGGCGTTCAACGACATTTTGCCTAAAGAAAACTTGCTATTTGAAGTCTTTGAATAACCCGATAAATACTCTACTCTAGCGGGCGAAACAAAAAAAATAGATTTTGCAAAACCTCCTATTATTTTCATACGAAAAAAAGCGCGTATTCAAAAATACGCGCTTAAATTGTAATAGACTGTCAATAAAAATATTTACGGCAGTAAAGAAAGATTAATAATACCTACCGAAATAAAAATCGTTGCGCCGTTAAAATAATTAGGATAAACGTCGGCGTCGCTCATTGGAATATAAGCGCCCGCCGAAATCCGCAATCCCAAATAATCGCTATCGTCGGATTCCGCGCTTTTTTTACTGAAAACGTTTTTCAGATCGAAAAGCAAACCGACGGTCAAATTGTGGGTATCCGGTTCGTTGTTTGAAATTTCCGAAGTTCCCCACCATTTTGACGCAAGATAGGAATACGCGTATCCGACTACGGGAGTAACCCGAAGATTCATATTATTGAAAACGCCGTAACCAACGTTTACGCCGAGAGCGTTATGCCAAACGTCCCCTCCTTCTCTCCAACTGCTTCCGTCGTTAAAAAACATTGTTTTTTTTACCCGCGAATATCCGGCGTCCACATTCAACTGAGCGACAAAGCCTTTATATATAAAATCTCCGGTAATCGGCAAAATAAACGGATTGTTTACATAATCGGATAAATTTCCGCTTAAAACCGCATAACCAATTCCAATGTAAGCGCCGAATAACGGTTTATCTTTCGCGGATTGGTCCGCGGTTTCTTGTCCAAACGTTATACTCGCTAAAACAATTAATAAAACAACGGATTTGGAAAAAATTTTCATATTTACGCTCCCTATCCAAACATTATAAAACGAATAAAATGTCTGATTATTTCACGTCAAATTTAGCAATATTATTGACTTCAGTCAAAACAATTCCCGTCCGCAACATTAAAGTAGAAAAGGCGTTCAATTTACAAATATTGTTGTTTTTCCGTAGCGTAGATTGCTTGCAATCTGCGTTGCCGCAAAGTACAACTCTTTTTTTCAAAAACTCTGAAAAGGATAGTATTATTATTCGTCGTATTTGGGCAAAATAATTTCACCCCTTCGGGGTTTAGCTCCTTTTTGGTTTTGCCGATGTTATAATCATTTCACCGCTTCGCGGTTTTTTAACGACAGATTGCAAATCATAGATTGCCGTAGGTTTACGTTCCGTATGGAATGCTTTATGCCCGCAAGATTGCGCCGCGTAGAATGCTTGTTCATCGCGAAAACATTGTTTTGCAAAGCGATAATCCACTTTCGTTCGACGAAGTGTTTTAGCTACGTTTTGATTTACGAATAATGATTAATGATATGCGATTTTTGAAGTTTCGTTTTTAAACGCGATTCTTCAAAAAAATCGCAATACTCTTTAGTCGCCGGCTCAACTTATCAATAGCTTATTTGTAATCCGTCGCGTCGATTACCGCGTCGTGCAGTTTAGGTCTGAACTTGATAATCTTTCTGTTTTTGCGCGTCGGATAAACGCGATTCGTCAACAATACGACGAAAAG
>JAADIR010000203.1 GCA_013151245.1 Chlorobiota bacterium | reverse complement strand
CTCATTCAACGGTTGACTGCGCGTCGTGCCACACAAGCGGCTATACGGGAACTCCGCAGGAATGTATATCATGTCATCAAGATAAATACAATGAAGCTCCGGAACATTCGGCTCAGAATTATCCTACAACTTGCGAACTTTGCCATAGCACAAATACTTGGGAAGAAACCGATTTTGATCACAACAACACAAACTTCCCGTTGACGGGTTCTCATTCCTCATTCAACGGTTGACTGCGCGTCGTGCCACACAAGCGGCTATACGGGAACTCCGCAGGAATGTATATCATGTCATCAAGATAAATACAACGAAGCTCCGGAACATTCGGCTCAGAATTATCCGACGACATGCGAACTTTGTCATAGTACAAATACTTGGGAAGAAACCGATTTTGATCACAACAACACAAACTTTCCTCTAACGGGTTCTCATTCAACGGTTGACTGCGCGTCGTGCCACACAAGCGGCTATGCAGGGACTCCGTCGGAGTGCGTATCTTGTCATGAAGACAAATACACTAACGCACAGAATCCGAATCACACGGCTGCGGGAATTTCCAATACTTGCGAAAGCTGTCACAATACGACGGCGTGGGTTCCGTCAACGTTTGATCATACGACGACTGGATTTGAGCTAACCGGACAGCACACTTCGCTGCAATGTTCATCGTGCCACAACGGAACGACAAGCGGGGCAAGTCAGTTGTGTTTTTCATGTCACGAAAGCGATTACAACTCGGCTCCCGAACACGTAGCGCAAAACTATCCTACGACGTGCGAAGATTGTCACAACACGGATACCTGGGACGACGCGGTATTTGATCACAGCGCGACGAATTTCCCGTTAACCGGCGCGCATACTTCCGTAAGTTGTTCGTCGTGTCATACAAACGGGTACGCGGGAACTCCGACGGAATGCGTCTCTTGTCATCAGGATAATTACGACGCCGCACAGAATCCGAATCACACGGCTGCGGGAATTTCCAACGCTTGCGAAAGCTGTCACAATACGACGGCGTGGGTTCCGTCAACGTTTGATCATGCTTCAACCGGTTTTGACTTAACCGGACAGCATACTTCGCTGCAATGTTCATCGTGCCACGACGGAACGACAAGCGGGGCAAGTCAGTTGTTTTCATGTCACGAAAGCGATTACAACACGGCTCCCGAACACGTAGCGCAAAGTTATCCTACGACGTGCGAAGATTGTCACAACACGGACACCTGGGACGACGCGGTATTCGATCACAGTACGACAAACTTTCCGTTAACGGGCGCGCATACTACCGTCGATTGCGCTTCGTGTCATACAAACGGATACAGCGGAACTCCGACGGAATGCTTTGCGTGTCATGAAAATAATTATAACAACGCATCCAATCCCGATCATCAAACGCTTGGGCTGGCAACTACTTGCGAAACGTGCCACACAACCGATTCCGGCTGGGCGCCCGCGCAGTTTCCCGATCACGACAACTATTATCAATTGGTAGGCGCGCACGCTTCAATTTCAAACGATTGCGCAACTTGCCATAACGGCGATTACAACAACACGCCGAATACTTGTTTCGGTTGTCATGAATCGGACTATAATTCAACTACAAATCCGCCGCACCAAAGCGCGCAGTTCCCGACCGATTGCGAATCGTGTCATACTCAAAACGCTTGGGTTCCGTCAACGTTTGATCACGACGGGCAGTATTTCCCGATTTACAGCGGCGAACATGACGGCGAATGGGACCTTTGCTCGGATTGTCATACCAACGCTTCGGATTATTCGGTCTTCTCGTGTCTCGGCTGCCATCAACAGGGAGAAACAGACGGCGATCATGAAGGCGTTTCGGGATATGTTTATCAAAGTTCCGCTTGCTACGATTGTCATCCAAACGGTCAATCGGATAAATTGATTAAGAGGCTAATAAATGATAAATAATAAATTATTATGGAAAATATTATTTTTGTTTATAGGTATTTCCAACGCCTTTTTTGCGCAGCAAAATAATAAATACATAGAAGGTAAAATAACTTTTATTTCGGGCGTTACTTTTTATGTTAAGTTCCCCTCTACGGAGGGAGTTTCAGCCGGCGATACGCTTTTTATTGTCAAAGGAAATAATCTTAAACCTGCGTTACTTGTTAAGGCGGTTTCTTCGCTTTCCGCTTCCGCTACAAAAATTAATGGCGACGAACTTGAAGTAGGGGATTATGTTTCAGCGCTAATAGTAAGCGAACCGGACGAGCGGAAGGAAAACGATTCCGAAATTGTTTCCGATGCTATTGGAGTTAGCGCCGCTTCCGAAGTTCAAAAATCCGAGCCGGCGTCGGGAACGGGAAGAATTGAAAAGAAGAGGGGAAAGAATCTTTACGGAAGAGTCGCGCTCTCTTCATACGCAAATATTTCAAATACGCGCGCGACCGATTATATGCGCTGGCGGTACACGTTTTCAATGAATTCGGATAATTTCAATTCAACGGATCTTTCATTTTATTCATATATTTCTTTTAATTACAGGTCAACCGACTGGAATCGAATCAAAAATAATTTAAGCGGCGCGCTGAAGATCTATTCGCTGGCGGTTAAATATGATTTTACGGAAAATTTTTCAGTTACTTTAGGGAGAAAAATAAATTCTTTTGTTACAAACGTTTCGGCTATTGACGGAGCGCAGTTCGACGCTAAATTCGGAGATTTTAATGTTGGAGCTATCGTCGGCTCGCGTCCCAATTTTACGGATTACGGATATAATCTAAAACTGTTTGAAACCGGCGGCTACGTTAGTCATTCTTTCAATTTGGGAAAAGGCTACGCGCAGTCTTCCGTCGCGCTATTTCAACAGATGAATAACGGCAAAACCGACAGACGATTCCTGTATCTTCAGCACAGCAATAATTTAGTGAAGAATGTTAATTTTTTCTTCTCGACTGAAATTGACCTTTTCAAAAAAGTTAACAACAAAGGAAAATCAGATTTCTCTTTAACCGGACTCTATTTTTCTCTTCGTTACAGACCGATCCGCGCGCTTTCTCTTTTCGGTTCTTTCGATTCGAGAAAGAATGTCGTCTATTACGAAACGTTTCGGAATTATGTGGATAGTCTCTATGAAAACGCGACGCGACAAGGATTCCGATTCAGAGCGACGATTAGACCGATTCGAAAACTTTCCGTCGGATTAACATACGGCTACCGCAACAGAGACGGGGACTTAAGAGCGAGTCAAAACTACAACGCTTATTTATCTTATTCGAGAATTCCTTTTATTGACGCTTCCGCGAGCGTTTATTATAACAAACTTGAAACAAGCTATCTTGACGGGAACATTTACGGTCTCCGTTTATCCAAAGATTTATTAAACGGATTGATCTATTCAACTTTATCCGTGCGGCGGGTAGATTACGATTTCACAAACAACTCGCCAAATTTAAAGCAAGTTATTGCCGGAATCGAACTTTCCGCGAGATTGATGAAAAAATTTATTCTTTCAATTAATTACGAAGGAACTTTTACGGGTAATTTAACATACGGCAGATTCCTAATGAATATTACGAAAAGATTTTAGTCGCTCGCCTTAAGCAAAATTTTATTTCGGCTTTTGACAATAAAGAAGCCGGAAGAAAAAGGCTCGACAAACTGACAAAATCAAAACAAGAAAACAATAGAAACTACAAGGGTTTTAATTTGTTTTGTGACGCTGATATACTCAAATCAAAGTGGTTTTCGGATTCCGTAAAGTTGTCATTGCGATTCCGAAGGAATTCCGCGAACAATCTGTTAATTTTAGCCTCCGTTCAACGACGCGGCAATGACGCATTATTTTGTCGTTTTTGACACATATTAAAATACTGCGTAACATGAGTAAATAATTCAGTCATTATTCCTTGAGTTGATAGCGTTGAATTTAAATCCGCTAAAAAAAGAAACCCGCAAAGTTTAATGTTCGCGGGTTTTCCGTTAATGTTATACGCTCAATTGAAAATTATTTTATGTTACGGTCCATCGCCCTCATGGCAATCGGAACAGAGGGATTCCCGCCAGTCGTCTTCTTCAACGTCTTCGCCTGGATGAATGAACGTAAGCGTGCTGTCCATTGTTGTCTTCTGTAATCGGCTCGGCTGTCCTTGCATTACAATCGAATGGCAGAGGTCGCAAGATTTTGTTATTACATCCCCGCTTTCCGAAACATGATTATCGTCATGACAACGGAAACATCCTTTCGATTTTATATGTCCGATGTTAATTGGGTATTCATCCCATCTGACTTTCATTTCAGGGAAAATATTTTGTTTAAATTCATTTTGCACGCCGACAATCGCCTTTGCAAGTTCGTCCGCTTGATCTTCAATTACTTCGGGATAGTTTTCTTTGTAAAAATCTTCGATGTTACTTTGGATTCCTATCATTGCCGAGTCGGTAGAGTTATATTTTTCGCTGCAAACTTCAATTGCAATCGATTTGATTTCCGGCAAATCTTTCGAAATGTTGCCTGCCGTGATTGCGTCGTTAATAAAATATTCCGGCGCGTAATATTTATGCGATGGGCGGTTGTGGCAGTCAATACAGTCAATTGTTCTGATCTCTAAACTGTCAATCATATTCGGAGCGAGCGGCTCGTCTTCCGATTCGAAAATAATTTCTTTGCCCGTTTTTTGATTTATGTATTTGACCCAGGGGATATCCTGCCGTTTTTCATCGGTTGCCGCATATTGAATTTTAACGTCGGGATTGATGTGCCAATGTATTCCTTCTTTTAATCCGAAAGCGCTTAGTTCAGATCCTACTTTTATCTCTAATCCAATATCCCATTCCGTATTCTCTTCATCGCGCAGATAGTGCCGGTTGGTTCTAAAAGTTCGCGCGTAAAATTTTTGGGGCCAATGGCACTCTTCGCAAGTTTCTCTAGCCGGACGCAGGTTCTTGATAGGCGTTTCAATTGGCTTAGGCACTGTATTGGTAATAACTTTATAAACTTGTCTCAATCCTGAAAGTTTCGAACGGATATACCAATTAACGCCAGAACCGACGTGGCATTCAACGCAACGGACACGGGCGTGAGGAGAATTTTGGTAAGCGGTATATTCCGGGATCATAACATTATGGCAAGTAGTGCCGCAAAATTGAACCGATTCCGAATAATGGAAAGCTTCATAACTTCCTATTGCTGAAATAAATAAAAGAATGACCGTTCCGGCAATAAATATCATGAAAGCGTTTCTGTGGCGGGGAATATTCAAATCTATATAAGGTAATCTTTTTTCCTGGTCTCCTTCTTCATCCTTAAATTTAGAACGGTATCTCAGCATTCCAATGGGAATTAAAATTAAACCTAATACTAGAAATGAGGGTAAAATAATATAAATTATTAAACCTATATATGAGCCGCCTTGATTGAGAACGACCGAAATAATAAAAAGAAAAAGGATTAAGAAGAATGAAATAGACGCAATTGTTGCGCCCGCAACAGTAGTCCAATTATGCGTGGAACGGGGTAGTTTAAGTTTCATTTTTAACCTAAGATTTTAATTTGAATGTAAAACACAAAAATCATAACCAAAAATAATCTTTATCTATAAAAAAAGCCCGATAAAATGAAATTATCGGGCTTTTATTTTTTTTGGTAAAATGATTTTATTTAGTCAATATCATTTTCTTACTTTGTACGAAAGAACCGGTTTGCATTCTATAAATATAAACTCCGGAAGCTACTTGCGAAGCGTCCCAAGTTACTCTGTAGGAACCAGCCGGAACTTGATCGTTTATCAATACTTTAACTTGTTTACCCAAAATATCATATACTACTAAGCTGACCGCGTCCGATTCAGGCATGGCGAATTCAATTGTAGTTGATGGGTTAAACGGGTTAGGATAATTCTGAGATAATGCATAATTTTCAGGAATACCGTTGTCTTCTTTTTCAACGGAAACAACATGCTGCCACCAAGTACCGTCGGGACCATAATATTCCATTAATTTGTCCGCTAACAATTGTTGATTAGCGCCGCCCCAATCTGTGAAGTCGGCTTCTGTAATACCGATATCGAAATCGCCGGCAGGATTTCCTGCAACTCCGTGGCAGCTAACTGCGCATGAGTTAGGCATATCAAATATCTTTGTTTTTTCAGGCGGTATTGCTTCAAAAGTATGCGAATGAATGTCATATTTAATAGCGGATTTTGCAACTTTAGGCATATGACATTTTGTACATCTCGAAGCGCCGTTTCCTTCAGGATCGTAAGGATGATGAGTATGCGCGGAAACAATTGTTCCTATTCCATCAACGTTATTAGCATAGTCGGCAACCATTTCAACTGAAATATCTTCAAAGTCGCCATGAGTTGCGTGGCATGAGAGGCATAAGGTATTATTATCGGGCTCTGTGTTAACAACAATCGGGTTGCCGTTACTGTCTTCTTCTTCTCTGTCTTCAACAATCATGTGTTCATTCTCCGAACCGTGAGCGTCGTGACAGTCGATACAAGTAACTTTATGAAATTCAAAAGTCGGTTTTTCCGATTGGTATAAGTCTAAAAATTGTTGATGATGCGCGGATGAGTTTGAATTATCGCCCCATAAACCCGGCATAAAATCATAATAATCGGAAGTAAGTTCACCGTCAATAATATCTTGAGGCGTCCATCTTGTAAGCGAAGCGTCGTCGAATGGATAACCGAAAGTATGGTTCGGCATACTCTTTCCTCTTGAGTGGCACATACCGCAAAGATTATTGATTTGTTCCGGAGTCATATCTCTTTCGGGATTGATGATGCCGACAGGATTTCCGTTATGTTCGCTTCCGGGACCGTGGCAAGTTTCGCAAGCTGTGTTAATTTCATCTATTTTGCCGTCGCCGTTCAAGTCAAAATAACTTGGGTTGCCTTGAATGCGCGCGTCGTCGGCGTCATATTGAAACGCAGAGTTAGCAATCCATTCGCCGTTGGCGTCTTGAGCTACTTCAAGTCCCGTAACATGGCAGCCAACGCAACCTTTAGCGAAAGATCTTGAATTTCCGGCGGCGTCCGCTAAAGTGGAAGTTGCAGGATCATAAATCGGTTCGTCGTTATCGTCGTACCATGCATCGGGATGATAAGCGACATATTCATTAGTTTTTTCATTGTACTGAACGGGGGAAATGTAAAAATCATTAGACTCGCCTTCGGTAGTAACAATTTTTAACGCGTAGCGCTGTTTCCACATTCCGCTGCCGCCGTAAGTCATATATACTCTCATTACTTCGTTGCCGATTGTTATTGTATAGCCGTCGGCGTCGCTGTAATTTAATTTTGGCGCATTAGCTCCGTATTTTTCAAAAGCTGTTGCAAAAGGC
Source organism: Chlorobiota bacterium (assembly GCA_013151245.1). Classification (GTDB taxonomy): domain Bacteria; phylum Bacteroidota; class Ignavibacteria; order Ignavibacteriales; family Melioribacteraceae; genus JAADIR01. The sequence continues at coordinate 6,856 of JAADIR010000203.1, read as the reverse complement.
GAAGTTCCCAAATCTAAACCGTCGTGAAAGTCGTCTATGCCGTTTCCGTCCGCGTCGCAAATGATGCCTTTTTCAACCACCATTGTAAATGCGTCCGTTGTAACATCGGAATAACCGTTGGCATGGAGAGTGTTTCTCCAGCTTGCTTTATCCGATGCTATAGCGCCGTTGTGGCAGGTCAAGCAGGTTTCGGTTCCCACGTAAGTTTTCTGCGCGGTTGCCACTGAGACAAACATTAACATGCTGCCCAGAATTAGTAATGCTTTTTTCATTGTAACTCCAATTTGTTAGTTATTGTGAAAAACAATTGTTAATTACGATATATAAACAATATTTATGCCAAATCTCAATTTCGCCGACTTTCGATGAAAAATTTATTCTCGTAAAATCGAAATCAACGTTTATTTCTTTATTTGAAAATGAATTACATTAATTAGGAATGCGGATTTCTTTCAAAAGAATTAAGAAATGAAACTTTATGAAAAATATTGTTCTTTTGCGTCGAGGAATATTTCAGCGCTTATTCGCTTATTAATATTTTATAAGTCAACTACGGATTGTAGAAGTTGGGTAGAAAAGTGCGACAATTTTACGACACTGTGATTTAAATGCTACTATTAATTTAAATAACTCCAAGTTATTCTAAAAGCAATAACTTTAAGTTATGTTAAAAAAACAAAATAGTTTCTACCGGAGTATTTATAGAATAGATTTCTTTTCCAGATAAGTTTTGATGCTTTCCAAAGACTGAATTAAAAAGGTTTTATCAATTGGTTTAATGTGATAACTGTGAATTCTGTACGGGTTTAATTCTCTGCCTAATTCTACGCTTTGGTTCTCAGTGACAAAGATAATATAAGAATCGTCGGAAAATTGGCGAACTGTATCAATCATCGCGACAGTATTTGGGAGGAAATATTCATCGTCAATTATTAAGGCGTGCGGTTTAATTTTGTTTATTTCTAAAATAATATTAATGTCCGAGATCTTCTTGTCAACGAAGGTAAATGCAAGCCCAAGTTGCTCTGAAACTTCTGAAACAGTCTCGATTAAATTTCTATCCAACGTGAATGAAAGAATCCTCATAGTAATTACTAATCAAACGGAGCGCCAATTATTTTAGGAACGTAAAAAGAATCGTTTTTGCCTTAGCCGCAAATTTTAGTACATTATAAACAAGAGTTAATTCCTAATCTTGCAAAAATAATTTTTTATTGAAATTCTAAAGGACGCGTTTGATACCGAAATCAATTAAGGGAAAGTTTTTACTACTCACTTCCATTTTTATTTTTCTTGGCGTATGGGCGCCGGCTCTCTTTCTTTTTAAACAGTTTAGGGAAAATTTTAAAGAAAGAGCGACGGTTTTAATTGACGCGGAATTGGAAGTGATAAAAGGGAAATTAATAGACTGTATGAGCTCTTCCTCAAATAAAGACGTTCAGGCATTGATCCAAAAAATGGTTGAGGATAATTTTTTTGACGTTGTTCGAATTCATGATGAAAAAGGAATTGTGAGGTTCGGAACCGAGAAAGGACAAATCGGGAAAAAGATTGAGGATGTCAGTCCCCTCAAAGGCAATCATGAAGAAACAAAAATTGTTTTACTTAAGGATAAAGGATTGTTCTCGGCGCATACTACTATTGAAAATAAACCGATATGTCAAAATTGTCATAACACGGAGAAAAAAGTACTGGCTTATCTTGACGTGGAATCCAAACTAACTTTTGCAGAGAGAAATTTTTTTACCGGAACGGTCCACACTATTATGCTGGGATTTGTGTTGGCAATTTTACTTTTTATTGCGCTTTATTACAGTTTTAATGCATTAATTGACAAACCGGTGAAGCGGCTCGAAAACGCTTTTGACGAACTGGAAAAAATGAACTTTAACGTTCAATTACCTGAAGATAAAAAAGACGAAATGGGCTCCTTGAATTTGCACTTCAACAGAACCGTTACAAAACTGAAATTATCAAATAAGAAAATTGAAGAACTTCATTTCGAGCAGCTCCAACATGCCGATAAGCTCGCTACTTTGGGAGAATTGACGTCAGAAATCGCCCATGAAATAAACAACCCCACGGCAATAATTTCAAGCCGAGCGGATTATTTAGCTCTCGAATGCGAAGACAATGATAATCTTAAACCGTTTGCTCAAGATCTCGAAGTTATTTTGAAACAAACGGAAAGAATTTCAAAAATTACTTCAAATGTGCTTCGCTACGGCAGAAAACTTAAAACTGAATTTACTCAATTAAAACTGGCAGATTCTTTGGAACAGAGCTTGAAAATGGTTGAACTTCGAATTAAAAAGCATAATATTGAATTAGTAAAAGAAATTATCGATGAAGATAAGTTCATTTATGCCGACCAATTACAGCTTGAACAACTATTTGTAAATTTGATTAACAATGCAATCGACGCTTCTGAAACCGGAAAGAAAATTGTAATTCGGACTTACCAAAATGATAAAAATAAGATCATTTTTGAAATTAAAGACGAAGGTTCCGGAATGAGCGAAGAAGTGAGGAAAGATATCTTTTCTCCATTCTTTACGACAAAATCGGAAAAGAAGGGTACGGGACTTGGATTATATATTGTTAAAAATATATGCGATAATTTAGGCGCCGAAATAAAATGCAGCTCGGTCTCGGGCAAAGGAAGCTCATTTAAAGTTACATTTAATATAATTGAGGAATCTTAATTAATGAAAAAAGTTTTACTTATAGATGATGAGATTGAAATGCTCATCGGAGTTGAAAAAATACTCGCAAAAAAAAGTCGCTTTGAAATATTCAAAGAAACAAACCCGTTAAAAGCAATCGAATTAATCAAGAGTAAAAAATATGATTTGATTATAACGGATTTGAAGATGGAACCGGTCAGCGGAATGGAAATTTTGCAGGCGGTGAAAAATTACTCCTCCGATTCAAAGGTTATTATGATTTCCGGTTACGGCACTATTGAAGCGGGGGTTAAAGCCGCAAAGGAAGGAGCTTTCGATTTTATCGAAAAACCCTTTACAAGCAAACGCCTGCTCGAAGCAATTCAAGCGGTTGAAAAGAATGTCGAAGAGAAAAACGGAAATGTCAAGTCTTCTTCGCAGATTTCCGTCACGGAAAAATACGGAATAGTTTACCAAAGCAAGGAAATGGCTGAAGTAGTTGAACTAATAGAAAAATTTTCCGACGGAGATATGAATATTTTATTAACCGGCGAAACCGGCGTTGGAAAAGAAGTTGTTGCGCGGGCAATTCATCTGAGAAGCGCAAGAAAAGATAATCCCTTTGTTCCCATAAATTGCGGGGCGATGCCGGAGCAGCTTTTTGAAAGTGAATTGTTCGGATATGAACGGGGCGCGTTTACGGGAGCCGCAAAGCAGAAACCGGGGTTGCTTGAATTTGCCGAAGGCGGAACGTTTCTTTTTGATGAAATAGGCGATATGCCGCTGAGTTTGCAGACCAAGTTGCTGAGAATGCTTGAGGAAAAAAAAGTCCGCCGGATTGGCGGTCAGAATGAAGTGGAAGTTGACGTACGAGTTATTGCCGCGACAAACAGAAATCTCGAAGAACTTATTAAACGCAACGAATTTAGGCAGGATTTGTTTTTCAGAATAAATATGGTGAATATTGAAATCCCTTCGCTCAAAGAAAGGCGCGATGATATTGTTTTGCTGGCAAGATATTTTCTTAGTAAACTGTGCGTCGCCGCCGATGTGAGATGCAAAGAACTTTCGTCCGAAGCCGAGGAAATGCTAACCAAGTATAATTGGCCGGGAAATGTAAGAGAGCTACAAAACATTATCGGACGCGCTTTTTATCTTTCCAATACGCATTTTATTCAATCCGATGATTTACCTTTGCCTAAACAAAAAGGAGCGCTCTTTTTTGATATGAATGTTATTGATTTGAATTACAAAGAAGCTAAAAGCAGGATTGTCGAGAAATTTGAAGTGGAATATCTCTCATACCATCTTAGGAAAAACAATGGGAATATTTCTAAAACCGCCGAACAATGCGGCATTGACAGAAGGACAATACACAGACTGATAAATGAATACAATATCATTTATCAATAGAGAAATTATTTTATCGGAATTAAAACTTCCTAAACATAGCGCAGCAAGCTGCAAAAAGAGATTTAAGAACAAGGATTAACGATTTTCGATTTCAGATCAAAACTTCAAAAATCGTCATTCGTTAATCGATATTCGATATTCAAAAATGTACTAACTTTGCAAAAAAAATGCATTTGTAAATTTCTTAACAAAAAAAACAAGGATTTAAAGAGTAATACTATAGCGCGGTAAACCGCAATTGATAATTGACAATGGAAAATGGATAATTTATCTCGGCGGCTTGTCTCGGGGCGGCTTGTCTCGGCGCAACAAAGTGAAGCCGGAAGCGCAGCGGAGACGGATGGAAAATTGGAATTTTGAGCATAACAATAGTTATTTCAGTTCAACCGATTTAAATTTTTCATTCATCCTCATCATCCATTTATTCGCTCCGGCATTTCCAACATTCCCGTATTCCAATATTCCACCATTCCTAAAACTTTTCAATGACATTTTCGGGTTTATAAAAAGCCGTATTAACTTTTATTTACCTCGATGAAAAATTTTGTGAGATTGTCAATCCATTCCTGCCGCCATGGTATTTTTATATCCAAATTTTTACCGTATAAATTCATATCGCATTCGCGGTTTTCGATAATTTCTTCTACTTTTTCGCGCGGCACGGCAAAAACCAAATCTTCTTTCATACCGAGAACTCCGTTCTTTTTGTAAATGGGAATTCTGTCCGGTTCGTAAATAGCTTTATCATAACGGATTATTAATTCCATCTTATTGAGAAGAATTAACCGCTTTCCTTCGTAAGTGATTTTAAAATAATATTTATCCTTTTTAGCGGTTTTATGGCAGTAGAACTGCACGTATGTTTTGTAATAATCCGATAGCCGGTCGCCGACCATTTTGATCGGAGTCGAATAAAGAATTTCCTCGTCCGGATTAGTTTTGTCGTTTGATCTCGTTATAGAGAAACCGCTGGAACATGCGGCTGCAAACGCCGCTAACGATAAAATCAAAACCATGTTTTTTATATTCATAAAAACTCCGCTCACTCGGTAATTTCTTTTACTGAAATTTTTGTGCTTTTCAAGAATAAGTAACCTGCGACAGCCGCGAAAGTGGATGCGACAATAATTGCCAGTCTATCGGCGGAACCGTATAATTCTGCGTTTCCCGCAAAAGCCAGTCCGTCGATAAAAAGACTCATCGTAAAACCGATTCCGGCAAGAATTGACGCGCCGAAAAGACCGGCGAATTTTGTGTTGTCGGGCAATTCGGCGAATCGTAATTTTATGGCTATAAAAGAAAAGCCGAAAACTCCGATAAGCTTTCCGACGAACAAGCCGGACATAATGCCGAGAGGCACAGGTTCAAAGAGAGAAGAAATCGACATGCCGGCGAACGATATTCCCGCGTTGGCAAAGGCGAACAGCGGAAGTATCATGTAAGTAACCCACGGGTGAAGAGTGTGTTCCAAATGATGAAGGGGCGATTCTCCGAATTCGTTTTTAGCGCGCAGAGGAATAGTGAACGCAATAACCACGCCGGCAAGCGTCGCATGGATTCCCGAATAAAGCACGCTGAGCCAAAGCAGAACGCCGATAATCATAAACGCCGCTTGACGAACAACGCCGCGGAGATTCATAACAATCAGAATAATTGTAAAGACAGCCGCTAAAATTAATGATATCATCGAAAGATCGGCTGAATAAAAAATCGCAATTATCAGAATAGCGCCCAAGTCGTCAACAATAGCAAGAGTCATTAAAAACAATTTGAGCGATACGGGAACTCTTTTTCCCAACAGCGAAAGAATGCCGAGCGCGAAAGCAATGTCTGTCGCGGTAGGAATCGCCCATCCTTTCATTGCAAAATCGTCGCCTTGATTGAAGAAAAAATAAATCAAAGCCGGAACGACCATTCCGCCCAGCGCCGCGACGCCGGGAAGCATTACCTGGGAAATATTAGAAAGCTCGCCTTCGAGAACTTCGCGTTTCACTTCAAGCCCCACGGTCAGGAAAAAGATTGCCATCAGTCCGTCGTTAACCCAATGGTGAAGGGTGCTGTCGAGATTGATGGAACCCAATTTCACTCCCACCGGAAGATGAAGTATCCAATCATACAACGCCGCCAGCGGCGAGTTAGCCATTATTAAAGCGAGAACCATTCCGCCGATAAGAATTATACCGCCGGAAGATTCAAGTTTTAAAAACTCTTTAATTGCGTTTTTCATACTTTTCCTTTCTTAATAATATTCCATAACTTGTTCTGCATATACAACAAACGGGTATTCTTCGAATTTGGCTATCCATTCGTTTTCCGTTCCGATTTCAACTCGCAATTTTACCCTCGGAGTGAAAACATATATATTTATTAAAGTAAGATAATTAAAACTTCCGATAATTCGATAGGCGTAAATCGTGTCAACCATGCCGTTAAAAACTATGGATAGAAATTTCTTTTCGTCGGCGCCGTGGTAATAGACCCAAACAGAAACAACGTTCTGCATATCTTCAATTTTTTCTTTGTAAAACCAAGCCGCTCCGCTATCGACTCTAACATAAGCGCGATATCCGAATGTTTTATCGAGTATTTCAACGTCCATCGTATCCAAAAACGATTCCACAAACCATTGATCGAGACTGTCTGCAAATCCAACATTAATTTCTCCGGGAATAGGACGAGTGTTTTCTTCACCCATGTGGGAAGAATAATCGATATCGCAGCCGAAAAAAAGAACCGTTCCTACAAAGGCAAGAGCGATAAATATTTTACGCGAGTTT
>JAADIR010000244.1 GCA_013151245.1 Chlorobiota bacterium | reverse complement strand
GAAAATTTTTCAAAAAACCCGTTGTAAATGAAATGTGTCTTTTCTATGGATGATTTTTTCTCCATTATCATCACGTCGGAAATATTCGGGACAAGGGTTTTAAAGCTGTCGAGAATCGCGATAAGAATCGCCGTTTTGTTCTTGAAGTGACGATAAAGCGCAGGCTCGGAAACGTTAATTGCGTGAGCCAAATTTTTGATCGTCAATCCTTGAATTCCTTTTTCGGCAATTAAAGATATTGACGCGTTTATTATTTCATTTTGTCTTTGTGTCATAATCAATTTTTATAGTTAGTTAATATTCACTAACGAAACTTATTAAAAAAAACACTTGTTGTCAAGTTTTATTTTTTTGCGTTAATAGTATTAAAACGCATGATCAACATACATTGTAATATACATTCCTTCCGAACCGTAAGCGTCGTCCAGTCTTAGAATAAGATTATTCATAAAAATTCTAATGCCTCCCCCTACGCTCCACTTCATGTCTGTGTGTAAGGTAGAGAGTTTCCATTCCGGAGCCACTCTTCCTATTTCCGCAAAGAAAGCAAATTCCAGCCAGTGAACATTTAAATTTCTTGTGAATTCCGTATAATTAAAAGGATTCCAGTTAATAATCTGCCTGTACTCGGCGCCGTAATAAATAGCCGCTCTATCGTTAAATCTTCCTTCATAATACGCGCGGAGTCTATATCTGCCGCCCAAATACGCGCCGGTATATGGCGGCGGACGGTGATACATTCTTATTTCGTTTCCCAACGGATCTTTTCCCACAACGTCATAATCATTCCATGTTAAAGTATTGACCGTCCAAAAATTTACCGCTAAAACTTTTGGCGGCGAGTTTTTATTGCCGAAATACTCGTTTAGGGGAAAATACCATCTCAAATCGGTTTCGATTACGCTCCAAGACGAAAAAGTGTCAAACCATCCGAAATCCCTGCGGAAAGAAAATTTTTGCAAGCTGCCGCGAGTAGGGTTTATATAGAAATCCGTATTTTCCCGCGTCAGAGCAAAATCAATTCCGTTCGTTGCAAACGCGACTCTTTTTCTGTAAAAAGGTTTTATATCAATAAACGTTCTGCCGCTAACTAACGGATTCCAATCGGTTCCGCCCATTTCTCCGGAAACAAGAATTCCGTTTTTTAATACGGGCGCAAAATAGACTTGATTTTTTCCGTGTCCTATCGGAAGCAAAAAACGAAATTTAAGTTCATACCACTGATCATACCCGCTTACTTCCATGTAATCGTTTTGATCCGATTCGTTGCTTCCGGCTTTCGGTTTGTTCGGATCAACCGGCGCGAACGGATTATCCTTATATACTTTCAAAACTCCAAAGTATCCGCCCAAAATATCTGGCGCGATATAAATTCGAGGATAAAACGGAAGATAAAACTCTCTAATTTGAAGAAAGCCGTATCTGGTGCCGTTGGTACTAGCAAGTCCGCCCATATATAAGGACATATTTCTCTGTGAAAGACCTTGAATGCCGACAAACCCGCCGGCAGCCCATCCGAAAATTTCATTGTAAAGAATAAAAGGAAGAGCCGCGATTGTTACTTCTCTTTCGCTCCGTTCAACAAACGCGCTTGAATCCGCGCCAAGATAATTGGAAAAATCGTTTTTATCTTTAAACGCTAAGCTGACAGTTTGCGCATTTACTGCAACAAAAGCCTGAATCGCCAGCAATACCAGATATGTTGTAATTTTACTCCTCGCCATAATTACTCTCCCCGCCAAATTATTTTTCTACGCTTGGCGCTCCAATTCACTTTTTGCCGGTTCGGTTTCAACGTGCGTTATCTGTTTTTCGTTCATCAATTCGCGAAGCGTATTTTTCAGCTTCATCATTTGAATGAACAGATCGTGTTCCGGCACCGCGTTGGGCGAATGCATCGGACTCTTAAAAAAGAGAGAAAGCCAATCTTGAATTCCGCTCATATTTGCGCGCAAAGCCAAATCGGCAAAAAGGATTAAATCCAAAACAATCGGAGCGGCGAGAATAGAATCTCGGCAAAGAAAATTTATCTTCAATTGCATAGGATATCCCAACCATCCGAAGAGATCAATATTATCCCATCCTTCTTTATTGTCGCCGCGAGGAGGGTAATAATTTATTCGAACCTTATGATAAAAATTTCCGTATAATTCAGGATAAATATCGGGCTGAAGAACTGTATCAAGCACCGAAAGTTTGCTCTCTTCTTTTGTTTTGAATGAGTCTTTATCGTCTAAAACTTCGCCGTCGCGGTTTCCGAGAATGTTCGTTGAAAACCAACCGTTAAGTCCGAGCATTCTTGTTTTAAGCATCGGTCCTATAACCGTTTTAATAAGCGTTTGTCCGGTTTTAAAATCCTTTCCCGCTATCGGAATATTTCTTTCGGCGGCTAAATCCATTATTGCCGGAATATCGACGCTTAAACCTGGCGAGCCGTTAATATAAGCCGCTCCTTCGGAAACGGCAGCCCATGCGTAAAGCATACTCGGAGAAATATTTCGGTCGTTGTTTTTCATTCCTTTCACAAAACTTTCTTTCGTTTTATGAACGTCGGCAAGCGGAATAAATATTTCCGTGCTGCCCGCCCAAATAACCACAATTCTATCGAGAGAATTTTCTTTCTTAAATTGTCTAATATCTTCTCTCAGTTGCGTCATAAGATCGAATTTATTTTCTCCTTCTTTTACGTGATCTCCCGAAAGTCTTTTTACATATTCCTGATCAAATACCGCTTTCATGGGGCGTAACTCTTCCAATTCATCAGCCACTCTTGCCAAATCCTTTTCTTCCAATACTTGCGCATATCGCGACGCTTCAAGGCAGCTTTCGTTCCGAATATCCCACCCGCCGAAAATCAAATCGTCTATCGATTCCAAAGGAACAAAATCTTTTATGAACGGAAAATTATTTTCAGAACGTTTTCCGATTCTAATTGTCGCCATCTGCGAAACCGAACCGATCGGTTTTGCGAATCCTTTTCTGATGGCAAAAACGCCCGCTAAAAAAGTAGTTGACACGGCGCCGTTAATTCCTACTATCAACACGCCCAACTTTCCGTTCGGTTCTTTAATTTGATTAGTTTTCATTGTTTAACCTCTTATTTAATTTTAAATTATTTTCTTCTTAACTTTTTTTAAATCGACTTTATCGCTTCGGTCAATTCTTTTATTGTATTAATAATTATATCTGCATCGTCAATATTTTCCGCTTCGTTCCAGCTTTTACCCTTTATCCAAATTGTTTTGCAGCCGATTGATTTGGAAGGCGAGATATCGTTTTTGTACGAATCGCCGACAACAACCGTTTCGCTTGGAACGGCGTTTAATTTTTCAAGCGATAATTGAAATATTCTTTTATCCGGTTTTCTGATTCCGACTGCAGTAGAATCCGTGATAGAATCAAAAAACGAGGCTAACCCCAGTTCAGTCAAAACCATTTTTACGTTTCCGTAGTAATTAGATACAAGACCCAATTTGTAGGTCGGCTTTAATTCTTCCAAGATCTGTTTTGTTACCGGAATTACTTCGATTACCGAGCTGTAGCTGTATTCGCTTAATCTATCCACCAGGTCGTTCGATTCGTCCGTCAATAATCCGCTTTTTTTGAAATACTCCATCTGATGCGATATTTGCGTTCGATATGTTCTGATCAAAGAATAATCGGGTTTTATGATCTCGGGGATTTTTCTTTCTGAATAAACAAACGCTTTTCTAAAATCCTCTTTCAAAACGGGAACGTTGAAATATTGATACGCTTCCCAAAATTTTTCCGACCAATGGATTCCGTCGGTATCAAGAGTTCCGCCGTAATCAAATACTATTGTTTTAATTTGTTCATTCATTCCGCATCCAAAATTTTTAATTCGTTTTCTTTGATTTTCGAGCCTCTAAACTGTATTAAAAGAAGTCCGATTAAAATCCAGAAAAACTCCCGTATTCTGTTAACCAAACCGATATAAACTCCGATTGCGGAGGTTATATTTAATCCGCCCATTATAAGGAAAAGACTCCCTTCCCGAACGCCCAAGCCCATGGGAATAAAGAAAAAGAGATTAAGAATTAAGGAACTAAACGCGTTTATATAAATAGCGTCTTCCAAACCGATATCAATGCCAATCGCTCGGAGAATAAAAATATACTCCACGGAAGCGACTATTCTTGCAAACGTTTCGAGGAACAAAGAAGCGAAAAAAGTTCCGCGTTGTTTTGTGTAAAGCTCAATGATTTGGGAATCGATTTTATTTAACGACTCCTCTTTCAATTTCATTTTTTCAGAGAGTTTTGCGGTAAAGGGCAATTTTTTAATAAGATTCAACAGAGAATTAAAAACGCCGTTTTTATGCCTCTTATAAAAGAACCAAACGCCCGCCAACGTAAACAGAAAAGCCGCCGCCAAAATCAGCCGAAGGTCGTTTGTTAGCGGCAAAGAAACAGCGGCAAGAATGATCGCCAAAAACCAGAAAACAAAAGAGGAAAGAAAATGCAGCATTGAATAAAGAATAACCGAAGCAACGGAACCGTTAAGCCCGAGTCGTTCTTTTAATGCCATTATTTTATACGGCTCGCCGCCAAGGTTTACGACAGGCGTAATGTAGTTAATGGCAAATCCGCTGAGCGAAATTGAAAAAATATCTTTAAATGAAATTTTGTGCTTAAACGATTTTATAACAAGCGACCAAGCCTGCGCATTCAACAAATAAACAAAAGCCCATATTCCGGTAATCGGCAGCAACCACCAGCCTGTTTTGCGAATATTTACGAGAATGTTTTCAATTCCGAAACGGTTAATGAGATAAAGAAACAAAGCAAAGCCGACAATAAAAAATATTGTTTTGACTTTTGCGTTCCTTGCCGATTCAACGTTTTTATCCGCCTTAAAATATTTTATCGCTTTCGAAAACATTTCACCGATTATCTAGTTTTTTAATAGTTAGCTTTTGCAGGTATTCGCTGTTTTTATTGTGTTTTAATACAACATAAAGGAGAAGAAAATTTAAAACCGTAAGTTCGAACGCCCAAAACATTTCAGGAAAACCGATAAGCAACCCGATAAACAACGCTATCAGCCGAGTGTTGGAAGTAAGAATATTGTACCATTTTAGCAAAGGTTTGTGCAATCTTTTATATTCAGCCCTAAACCAGTTTGGAATATTGTCGCCGAAATTTTCTTTTGTAAAAGCATACAGCTCCTTCATTTTATAAGCTATAAACTCTTGTTGAATAGTATAATTAAGGTAAACTCTAATTAAGAATTTATATCCCGGCTCTTTTTTCCATGAGAGATTTTTATACTTTTCTTTGAGAGGGGAGGACTCGTCAATTTCGCTTTTTTCTTTATCAAGCGCGTAATAAATATAGAAATTTCTCGAATAATCCGCCATCGCGCTTTGCAAGGCATGGCTGAACCCGGAAACGACCGCAATCGGGATAATCCACGGCGTATAATCATTTTCCAAAAGTCTGATTATAATATGAACATAAACGCTTATAAATTTCAGGTTATCCGAAACGCCGTCTAAAATTCTTCCCACCCGACTTTGGGAATTAGTCATCCGAGCAAGCTGTCCGTCCGCTCCATCCAAAGCTTGAGCAAGCATCATCAAAAGAATTCCATAGATATTTAATTCCAGGTCGCTGTAGTAGAACATATGTCCGCCCGCAACGCCGGCAAAGATGCTCGCAATTGTTACTTGGTTAGGAGTCATGTGCAAAGACTTTGCTCCCAAAGCAATTACATAACCGATAGGACGATAGAATATTTTATCTAAAAATTCTTCCGTATCGGATGATTTATATGTCTCTTTTATTTTCGACATCCTTGCTTCCTTTCAAATAGATAAAAGTTCGCCTGTATAGCTAAGCATATCTTTGTCGCTATCTTGTTTTTCAACTTTCAAGAAAAGAGCTTTTGCAATACTCTTACTCGCTTCGTTTCTAATAGGCGCAAAACTCGGCCAGTCGTTAATATCTATAATTGTTATATTTCCGTTGTTTTCAATAATCGCGTCGCCGCCGTAAACCAGAAGTTCTAAAACTTCCGCCGATTTATTTGCCATGAATTTCAATTTATCAACGTTAAAGCTGTATTTATTCTTTCCGTCCAAATAGTACCAATAGAAGAAATCAGAATCTTTAACGGAATAAAACTTTACCACGTCTCCTTCAATATTTTGTTGTAGCGCCGCCTCGGAAATGCCGCGAAGTTTAAATTCTCCCAGAAGAAAGTTTAACTGCTCGTCGCTGTAAACCAAAGCGACGTCTTCTCTGTGAATCGCGTGAACGTCGCCCCGCTTAATCCATATTTTTTCTTTACCCACAGCCGAAAGTTTATATTTAATCTTGGAATCGGTTTTTACTATCAAACTGGTTGGAATGTTAATCCCGGCATTCGTTAATTTTTCAATCATATTAACCCGATGACAGTTAAACGATGATTCGGTTGAATTTATAACCGGAACCCCTTCCCTTTCCAAGTCTGAAAGTTTGGCAAGCGCTTCGGCTCCGCGCGCCATTGAAAAAATCAGATCGGCTTCTATTGATGAATTTAACAGTTCGTCTTCCGTGTAGATGACCGATTCTATTCCGTATTTTTTAAGTTCTTCAGCCGTTTTCTGAAGAATTAGAGCGTCGTTTTTTCTGTGATTAGGGGAATAATGCTCTTTTCTTTTTATGCCTGCAAATAGTCGTTTCATTACTTCACCTTATTTCTAAATAAAAAATTCTCCGCCTTTTTTATATCATCCGCATGATCGACGTCGATAATTTTTGAAAATCTGTAACCGTCGATTTTGAAATCTCTTTTAATTAAATAACGTTGAAAGTTTCTAAGTCTTTCCATTCCGCCGTTTACGGCTTCTTCAATTTCTCGATTGATATTTCTCTTAAACAGGTAAAGCCCTCCTGTTACATATTCATATCCTTTGTTCTCATCATGGAAGCCGGAAATTTCGAAATTTTCTTTTACAGACACATAGAGAGGTTTTTCGTCGTCAACAAAATCCGTTATTGCAAAGACCGCGTCCGCTTCGGTTTTATCCATTGCAAAGGAAACGAAATCTGCGAATTCATTTTCAAGAAATATCGAATCCGACGTTGTTAAAAGAAACGGCGTCGAGATAACTTTACTCAACTCATATAAACTGTGCAACGAGCTTTGCGTTGTTTTTACAATTACTTTAACGGGAATCGGAAAGTTTTCATTGGTTAAAAAACGTTTTAAATCAATCGAGTTTTCATTAATTATACAGTTAGCCGATTTTATTCCCGACTTAACCGCAATATCAATTATTCTTTTTATCATCGGCGTTCCGTTGATTTTTACCATCGGTTTTGAAACGGACACGCCTTCCGTTTTTAACCTACTTCCTTCGCCGGCAGCTATGATCGCTAATTCCATCATAATTAAAAGGCTTCCTGAATTGTGAAATAGACAAATGTTCCTTCAACGGAATGAGCTATGTCGAGACGGACGTTAACGTGCTGCGCGTCATCCAGTAAATATCGCAGACCATACCCAAAAGCAAATTTGATTTCGTTCAGATTAAAATTTTTCACTTCCGAAGCCACCTCGCCAATGCCGGCAAAAACCGAAGCTCCGATTTTCCACCAAATAGGAAATCTATATTCCGCTTGCGCCGTCCATAAATCTTCATCCGTATATTTGCCCATAGGATATCCTCTCATCATTTGGTAATTTCCCAATTTGGGCATCATTTGAATTGGCACGTCCCCCGACGTGTGATTAAAAATGGTTTGAAGAGCCAGAACTTGTCGGTTGAAAAAACTTACATAATACCGCAAATCAAGATCAAAGCGGAAAAAATCAACGTCGCTTCCGAACCAAGTTCTATAAAAAAGCGCTTTTGATTCAATGTAAAATCCCTTTGTTGGAAAAAACAAACTATCGCGGTTTTCAATCGCCAAGTTAATTCCCAAGCTGGAAGTGACGACTCCCATAGATCCTAAAAGCCCAAGAGTATCAATCATACCTCCTTTTTCGTACTTATATAAATCGAATTTCTCATACCATATATAAGGTCCGAGATAGAAATTCTTTTTAACTGCAAAAAGAAAGTCTGCTTTTATTCGATACTGGTCGTATGTTACGTCTTCTTTTTGAGTCGGACCGCCGATTCCCCAAAACTCTTTAGGGGTTCTAAAAAATGCGGCGTCCAAATCAAACCGATAATCGTTCTTTCCGAAATAAAAATTGGCTCTCGTTCCAACCTGGATTTGCTTTTTCGTCGAATATGTGGCGAACCCGCCGAGTATATTTGGAAACCGTTCCGGATTATCCGGTTCGGGGTTATGATAATATAATGCGGCGCCGCCAAACGCGTAGCCGGTCGACGGTAAATAAAACAGAATCGGAACAGGGAAGAAACCGTTTTTACCTTTTACCTTCGGCTCGCTGTCGGAATCGACGACAACCTGACTAAATATAACCCCGGCATAAAACCAAGCAAGTAAAAATATTTTAGCGCTAGATTTCATCAATCCTCACAATAAGTTAGTTAACGTTCACTAGTTAATTATTTAAAAATTTTTTATTTTGCTATTATATTTTCAAAAATTTGAATAAAATTTTGAGAGCGCTTTACTAAAGAAAATTTAAATCCGCTAAATCGCCATTCAAAAACAACAAATCTTATATAGCCGAGTATGATGGTTAAAAGTTCGTCCGTATTAATATCTTTTATTTGCTTTTGAGACTTGCTGTTTTCAATTATTTCGCTTAAAATATCCTTTCTCCGTTCGATAACCGACATAAATTTTTTTCTCAACAACTTACTTTGGTTAAAAATATTTTCCGCAAAAATAACCGACGTTAATTCTTTGTTTTCTTCCAAAAATTTGAAATGGAAAAAAATAAAATGTCTTATTTTATCAAGCGGATTGTCAAAATCATTAATCTCTTTTGCCAATAAATTTTCAAACTCGTGAAATCTGCTTAAGATTCCGAGAATTATATCCTCTTTGTTGAGAAAATGTCTGTAAATCGCCGGTTCGCTTATTTTAACCCGCGAAGCTAATTCTCTAATTGAAAACGACTCATATCCATTCTCGTGGATAATGTTTATCGCTTCGTCAATAATAATTTTTTGTCTTTCTAATGTGTTAAGTCGAGCCATAATTTTATTTGTTAGTTAACATTCACTAACCCAATATACTAAAAAAATTTCATTTGTCAAATGTAAAAAACGGCGGAGTTAAGAACCTCCGCCGCTAAGTTAAGGGAGTAATAATTAATCTTTACGGTCTGCCGGTCTCTTTCGGACTGTTAACAATATAGTCGAACAATTCCTGCGAGATATACTGCGGATCGTAAGTTCCGCCGTTGTTCAATATCTGTGAATAATAAGAACGTAAGTGATTTCTTGAACCGCGAGTAAGGTTGTCATATACAAAAATAATATCTTGGTTATCTACTTCATCTTCATAATCCATTAAATCTTTTATGTCCAAGTCTTCAATTGTGGCGCCTACTTTTAACGCTTCAAGCAAACTTGCGTCGCCGGCGGCGGTTAATTGAGTATATAGCGCGCCAAGGTCTTCATTTTGAAAAACGCCCGGCGTATCGTCGATTACGGGGTCTTCAAGACTATATTTATCGAGCAGCGCTTTTATTGCCGAAGTATGTTTTTCCTCGCTATTCGAGATATTATTGAATATTCTCATTCCGTATTTATTGTAGAAATAGATATAAACGTCGCGAGCTAATTTCTCTTCTTCGCGCATAATAGTTAATCCTTCTATTTCGGCTTCCGATAAATCTTCCATCGGCAAACTGTCTATCGTTCCTTGCATATCATATAAAACGCTGCTGGAATTGTCAGGCGCGGCGACGTCGTCGCTATTATCGCAACCCATTAAAATTGCCGTAAAAAGAAACATTGCGAATATTATTGATAACTTTTTCATTTTTTTCTCCTTATTATTTTGATTTAACTGTTGTCATTTGCAACTAGATATTCCAATACTGTGCCAAATCGATTTTGAACTAAAATCAACGTTAAATAAGACAGAATGAATTATTTTTCGACCGGATGGTCGAACGGCTCGACAAAATAAGAGAAGCTGTCTTTTAAATGAAATAAAAGACAGCTATATTAAAGATAGGTTAACTTTTCTTTGACGATCTTTTTAGAATCGGTAGCTTAAAATATTTTACACCGTCAAATTCATGAAAAGCATTTGCTACCGCGCCGGCTGTCGGGACTAATCCGATTTCGCCCACACCTTTTGCTCCGTGCGGTCCGTGCGGATCTGTAACTTCAACGCCGATTACTTCAACTTCCGGAGTTTCGTGCGCGCGCAGAACGCCCATCTTACGCAACCTTGTGCTTACCGGTCTTCCGCCTTCCATTTTCACTTCTTCGGAAATCGCGTAACCCAACCCCATGTGAACCGCGCCTTCAATTTGTCCTTCAAAAAGATTGGGATTGATAATTTTTCCTGCGTCGTGCGCGGCAACGATTTTTTCTATTTCTCCGTCGTCGTTCAAAATTACTACTTGCGTCGCGTAACCGTATGAATAGTGAGTTACGGCGTCTTCCCCTTCGTATTCGGGCGGAGTTGTCCAATCGCATTTCCATTCTCCGCGATAGATTTTT
>JAADIR010000173.1 GCA_013151245.1 Chlorobiota bacterium | reverse complement strand
TTTTTTTCGAGTCGTAATCGCTATATTTACTTTTCAAAATTTTATCGAAATGAAAAAACTACTTTTATTAATATATGTGGCATTAACCGTATTTGCGTTCGGGCAGCAGAAATCCGGTTTTAGAATCGCGCGGCTTAAATATCCCGGCGGCGGAGATTGGTATAACGATCCTTCGGCGGAAGTGAATCTTTTGAGATTCGTTGCGGAAAACACAACGGTAAAAACCGTTCCCGATTTTTTTGAAGCGGACGTTTCGAGCGACGAGATTTTCAATTTTCCGTTTTTGTTTATAACCGGACACGGAAATATTATCCTTTCGAACTCCGAAGCCAAACGGCTGCGAGAGTATTGCGAAAAAGGGGGATTTATATACGTGGACGACGACTACGGACTTGACCGTTCGTTCAGAAAAACGGTAAAACAAATTTTCCCCGGCGCGGAGCTGACCGAACTTCCGTTCAATCACGATCTTTATCACATCGTTTACGATTTTGAATTCGGACCGCCTAAAACGCACGAGCACAACGGCAAACCGCCCCAGGGCTTCGGAATTTTTTGGAACGGACGACTCGTTCTTTATTACACTTACGAAAGCAATCCTTCGGACGGCTGGGCGGATCCGCAAATTCATCACGACCCCGAATGGAAAAGATTGGAAGCGCTTAAATTCGGAACAAATCTTATCGTTTACGTTTTAACGAAACGATGAATAATTATTACGAACATATCGTAAAAAAACTGCAAGCCGTTCACAGAAAGCTTAATCTTTACGAAGGGATGGCGGGACTTCTTTTTTCCGCCGCCGTAACGACGACTTTGTTTTTCCTTTTTCTTCTGCTTGAAACTCTTTTCCATTTTGGAACGGAAGCGCGGACGGCTTTATTTTACGCGGCTTGGGGAATCTCTGCGCTGTTGACGCTCTATTATTTCTGGACTCCATTAATTCTTGCTTTTAAAAAACTTTCCGAACGAGAAATTTTTTCCACGGCTCAATTTGTGGGCGAAAAAATTGACGGGATAAAAGACGAACTGCTGAACGCGCTTCAGCTTATCCTCGAAAAGAATTTCGAAACTTACTCGAAAGATTTGGTTAACGCTTCCTTTAAAGAAATTTACGAAAGAACGAAAGAGATCGATTTTTCCTCAATAGTCGAAAACAAAAAAATAATGCAAAACCTGCGGGTCTTTCTTTTTGCAATCGGGTTTGCCGCTCTTTCAATTGTTTCCGTTCCCGCTATGCAGCAAGGTCTGCACAGATTATTAAATTATTCCGAAGACTTTGCAGTTCCTCCGAAGTTTACTTTCTCGGTTTTCCCCGGAAACAAAACCGTCATCAAAGGAGCGGAAGTTCCGGTGAAAATTACTACGCACGGCGATTTGCCGGAAAGAGTGTTTTTAAAAATTAAAGAAACCTCCGACAGCGAATTCAAAGAAAAAATTTTAACTCCCGATTCGCTCGGCGCTTTTAATTTTTTATTCAAAAATTTGAATTATTCATTTCTCTATTTTGCTTACGCGGACGGTATTGAAAGCAAGCGATATAAAATAAAGGTGATAAATCCGCCGAGCGTAAAAAGTTTGGAATTGGAAATCATACCGCCTTCTTACGCTAAGGAAAAATCCGTTTTTCAAAAGGACAACGGAAACATCGTTGCGCTGAAAGGAACGGCGGTGAAACTGATAATCGAATCCTCGAAAAATTTAAGCGGGGCAAAAATATTATTTTCCGATTCTTCCGAAACGCCGATGAATATTAAAGTAAACGCCGCTTCGGCAAATTTTGCGGTAAAAAAAGAAATGAATTACAAGATTTCAATTCAAGATACGATTGGGAATTTTAATGTCAACCCGATTTCCTATTCGATAAAAATAAAGGAAGATCTTTTCCCGACTCTGGAAGTTGTGTCTCCGGAAGAAAAAGATTTGAAAGTTGTCGGCGACGAAATATTCCCCGTTGTTCTGCGCATCGGCGACGATTACGGGTTTTCAAAACTTTATCTGCGCTATCGCTTGTCGGCTACGCAGTTCGGGGAAGAAGATAAAGAATTCAAGTCTGTTCAAATCCCTTTCCCGAAAAATAAAATCGCCGCCGATATTTATTTTAATTGGAATCTTTCGGAACTTTATCTTGCCGTAGAAGACGTCGTTTCTTTCTATTTTGAAGTTTACGACAACGACTTCGTCTCGGGACCAAAATCGGTGAAATCCGATATTTTCAGATTGCGCATTCCGGCGATGAACGAAATATTGAACGAAGCTGAAACCGCGCAAAACAAAGCCGCCGAAGATTTGAAAGAAACTCTGAAGGAAGCGGATGCGCTGAAAAAGGAAATTCAAAAAATAAACGACGAGTTGAAAAAAGACCGGCGGGAAATTTCGTGGGACGAAAAAGAGAAGATTGAAAACACCGTTGAAAAATTCAAAGAACTTGAAAATAAAATAAAAGATATTCAGGAAAAACTTTCGGAAACGCAGAAGGATTTGGAGAAAAACAATCTTCTTTCGAAAGAGACGATGAAAAAATATGAAGAGCTTCAAAAGCTGATGGACGAACTTACTTCGGATGAAATGAAAAAAGCTCTCGAAAAACTTCAAGAAATGATGAAGCAAATGAACCGCGATCAAACGCAAGACGCGTTCAAAGATTTTCAATTCAACGAAGAAATGTTTCAGAAAAGCATTGAACGGACGCTCAATCTCTTGAAGCGCATCCAAATAGAACAGAAGATAGACGAACTTGTCAAACGCACGGAAGAACTTGAAAAGAAACAAAACGAACTTACGAAAGAAACCGAAAAGAGCGATTTGAACGATAAAGAGCAGAATGATAATCTTCAAAAGAAGCAGGATGATGTTTCGAAAGATCTGGAAAAACTTCAGAAAGAAATGGAAGCTCTGAAGAAAAAGATGGACGAACTCGAAGATATGCCGAAAGAAAAGATGGACGAAATCAGCGAAGAGATGCAGAAGCAGGATAATCAGAAAATGTCCGAACAGGCGCAAGAGCAAATGCAAAAGATGATGAAGAATCAGGCGATGCAGAAACAGAAACAGATTTCGCAGAATATGAAAAAGATGAATCAGATGATGATGGATTTGAAGAGCCAAATGCAGATGCAGAATCAAATGAAAACTCTTTCGGAAATGATGAAGATGATTAACGAAGTGATTACCCTTTCCAAAACGGAAGAAAGATTGAAAGAGGAAACGCGCCGGCTTCCGCCGAATTCGGAAGACTATAACAAAAAAGCGGAAGAGCAGTCTGACGCGCGCGACCAGTTGGATAACCTAATGAATCAGCTTTCGGCGTTGGCGCAGAAAACATTCGCCGTTTCGCCTGAGATGGCAAAAAAGCTGGGACAAGCGAGTATGAATATGGATCAAGCTCTTCAAGCAATGCACAACCGGAACAGTCCGTTGGCGGCGCAAAAACAGGGCGCCGCAATGAAGAGCTTGAATTCCGCGGCGAACATGATGCAGTCTGCAATGCAGAGCATGATGAATCCGAGTCAGTCCGGCGGCGGAATGATGAGCTTGATGCAGCAAATGCAGCAGCTTTCGCAGCGGCAAATGGGGCTCAACAAAATGACGCAGATGATGATGCAACAGCAGGGAAAAATGAGTCCCGGTATGCAGGCGCAGATGCAGCGTTTGGGAAAACGGCAGCGGATGATTCAAAAATCGCTTGATGAATTGAACAAAGAAGCAAAGCAATCGGGGCTTTCAAAAAAACTTTCTGAAAATCTCGACGAGATTCTAAAGGAAATGAAAGAAGTCGTAAGCGGTTTGGAAACGCAGCAGCTGAGCGACGAACTTGTGCACAAGCAAGATCGAGTTCTTTCAAAAATGCTCGACGCCCAACGGTCGATTAACGAAAAAGATTACGAAAAGAAAAGGGAATCGCGCAGCGGCAATAACTTTGCGCGGAAATCGCCCGACGAGCTGCGGCGTTCCGGTCAAACCGAATTAGATAAAATCCGCGCCGAGCTTCTCAACCTTTCCCGCGAAGGTTACTCGAAAGATTACGAGGAACTCATCAGAAAATATTTTGAGGCGTTGGAGAAGGAGAAGGAAAAATAGGACGCGGATTTGTTATGATTGCTTATGATTGCCGCGGATACCTTATCATAGGAGGCTTTGCATAATCTCATTTTGTCATTGCGATCCCTACAAGGTCGGGAGTGGCAATCTCCCACATTTTGGCAGAGCGCTTCGGGAAAAAGCTCCTCGCAAAGACGTAACTTTAATTTTTTAGAGGCTATGCAAAGGTTTCTCATTGTTAATCATAAAAATCCGCGTCCCATCAAATCTATTTTAATAAGATCCCTTTCTTTGTAATGCGTTTATCGCCGGCTTGAAAAGAAAAAAGATAAATTCCGCTCGGCAAATCCGAAGCGTCGAACGTAATTTTATGAATCCCCGCTTCCGCTTTGTCGTTTACGAGAACGGCTACTTCCATTCCCAATGAATTGTAAACTTTCAGAACGACGTTGTTTCCCGCGGAAGATTCCGGAACGGAATATTCCAGAACAGTCGTAGGGTTGAACGGATTCGGATAATTTTGAGAAAGCGAATATTTTAACTCGAAATTATTTTCAACTTCAACAATCGGGGAATAATCGAACGTTCCATCGACGTCGATTTGCTTTAGTCTGTAAAATATATTTCCGATAGCGGGATTGGAATCGACGAACGAATAATCTTTTGGCGAAGAAGTATTGCCGTGACCTTCAACGAAACCGAGTTTTTCCCAGCCGGCGTCGGCGGAATAACGATGATCGGGAATGAGGCGTTCAATTTCAAAGCCGTAATTATTGGTTTCGGTCGCCGTTGACCAA
The DNA here is from genome assembly GCA_013151245.1 of Chlorobiota bacterium. Lineage (GTDB taxonomy): Bacteria > Bacteroidota > Ignavibacteria > Ignavibacteriales > Melioribacteraceae > JAADIR01. The sequence goes on along the minus strand of JAADIR010000173.1, from coordinate 6,063 downwards.
TTAAGGAAAACTTCATTGTTATCCGCGTAGCCTGTAAACGCTACAAGCTCGACGGGAAGTCCGGAATCGACGTCAATCGCGCTGATGGAATTGTCAATAATTGTTTCTTTTGTTAAAGAGTTAACGTTTGAAACTTGAATGAAATAAATTTCGCCCGCCGTTAGCGTTGCCGTGGTTAGCAAAACCTTTTTGTTGTCTCCGTTGTATCCTCTTGACGCTGAAACCGGATTTCCGATTCCGCCGTCTATAAAATAATTAGCGGCGTTTTGCGAAGTTGCTTCATCGACTTCTTTTGAAAAAGTAACGACAACTTCGGTAAGCGAAATCGCTTCCGTAGTTTCTACCAGGAGAGAGCTTTCGTTGTAAATTCTGTCTGCAAATTCCGGATGATCGATAAACGGATTTCTGTTATTTTGATATCCGTAAATAACTTCGTTTCTGTTCATTTCAAAATCGTCCGGCGGATCAATTCTGTTCCACGCAAGTAATGTTGATTTTTTTCCGAAATAAGGAGTTCCCGTTGACGTGGGAATATTTTCGACCAGCTCCAAATCGTAAGTGTTTGAGCTTTCATACCGGACGGTCATGTAAAGCATCATTCTCGCAACGTCTCCTTTAACCGCGTCGCGCGGTTCCCAAGAATCGGAATCATAGTAGTTGCCGGTCGGGTTGCCGTTGTCGTAATGCGGATTGCCTCCGTTGTCGAAATCAAGATTCCCTCTGTCCGAGTTTGTTGAAATATCCGCAGGTTTTAAATGGTGAATATCAGTGTAAGCGGTGTCGGATTCATTCGGAAATCCGTGTGATTTCGCCCAAGTGTGCTCTCTGTTCCAGCCGTTGCCGTTGTTGTACTCCTGCGCTGCGTTAACCGAATAGCCGGTATAAACAAGAATAACGTTTGCCGAATTGTTCGGGTCTTTGTCGGCGTCTTTTAAAATATCCCAAACGTCGGTGGAGCTTGAGGAATAAGGATAGCGAACGTGTCCTTTTATTTTATTGTGTAAAACAAGTTTTAAGTTGTCGCCGTAAAGTCCTTCCGCGCCGCTGTAATACTGAGAAAAAAGAGTAAAAGGAATAAGAACAAGAAACAAATAAAGATAACGCATAATTTTAGTCCGTAAAAAAAATGAAAAGTTAATTTATTTAAAATAATGATAAAAGCGGAGAATTAGAACCGTCGAATAGTAATTTGCTTGTTCCCGGAATTCTATTGTCTAAAAAATAATAGCGCTTTTTACAATTTATTATTTATTTTAACTTTGCTCTTGAAACCATTTTAACATCTAATTATTTGATTGGGGCGGCGTGACATATAAAAAACTAATCGGAATTTCGCTTGCGCTCGGCGTTATTGCAATTGTCGGACTTTTCTTTTCAGTTCTATCTTTGCTGGATATTTATCAAAACGTCGAGCCGGATTTAACTTTGGAATGGGGCGTCGTTAAAATCAGTTTCCTTTTTTTTCTTATGTATGTTTTTGTTTCGGCGAGAACGATTTGGAAATTATCGAAAAGCAAAAAATAGTTTTCTCCGCATCCTTCCACAAACTTAGCGGATAACTTAAACGCAAAGAGCGCAAAGAATCCGCAAAGTTCGCAAAGGGAAAAAATTAATCATACAAAAACCGTTTGATTTTTTGAGTCGGGGTTTTTTAATCGTGTCCAAAGATTCTCTTGAATTCTTCCTCGCTCGGCAAATTCCAGGCAATATTTTCAGGTAATTCGGAATACCGATATGTAGCGACGCCCATTGGTTTGTTTACGATTTCCAGAGCGTATTCTACCGTTATTTCACTTTTGCTTTTACAAAGTAAAATACCGATGCTGGGGTTGTCTTCGGGATATTTTACGGTTTTATCCAAAAGGTGTAAATACCAATTTAGTTGTTGACTGTATTCCGGTTTGAATTCATTTACCTTTAATTCTATTGCAATCATTGATTTCAGTTTGCGATGATAAAACAACAAATCGATAAAATACTCTTTGTCGTCCAATGTCAAACGGAATTGTTGCCCCATAAAGGCAAAGTCGTTCCCGAATTGTCCCAGCATTTGAGTAATGTTTTTTACTATAGCGTTTTCAAGCTCCTTTTCTGTATGATGATCGGGTAAATTGAGAAAAGACAAATCGTATTCGTCTTTGAATTGCAGAGAGTATTTTTCCACTTCGGCTAAACTGAGAGACGTATCGAAATTATGCTGAAATTTTATGTGTTGGTCGTAGAGATTGATTTTTATTTTTTCTTCTAAAACGCTTCGGCTCCACGCTTCCTTACGAGCTTTTGTAATATAAAATTCTCTTGCGATTTTGTCTTTTATTTTGCTGAATATCAACGAAATATGTCCCCATGGCAATTTCGCCACAGCTTGTGGCGAAATTGAATCGGCGGTCAATTCTTCATAAATCAATTTCATCCGATGAAGATTTCTTTCAGAGAATCCTTTAATACCGATAAATTCAGCTTGTAGATCTTTTGAAAGCCGTTTGATAACAGAGGTTCCCCATCCCTTCTTGGTTTTTTCCGAAATAGTTTTTCCGATATCAAGATAAGCTAAGATCATTTCGGAATTTACCGCGCTGTAACTTCGGTATTGCGCCTTTACTATTCTATCTTTAAGAACGGCAAGAGTTTTTAGGTAGTCCGTATTTTCTAATTCGTTATTCACAATATAAAGATGAAATATCGTTTCTCTTCAACATTTGTTTATGAATAAAACAATATGTGAAATTATAATTCATCTGTTGCATAAAACTATGCGAAATCAATCATACAAAAACCGTTTGATTTTTTGAGTCGGGGTTTTTGCAAACGGTTCCGGCTGTTCTATTATTTCGCCGATCTTGGAAAATTTATTTACGCGCTCGTTTACTTTGATTAATATATCGTCAAATATTTTTTGCTTCTCTTTCCGCGCTTCGGCTTCGGTTAATTTGTTCAATAGAAGATTGTCCAATTCTTCGTAATTGAGATGAACTCTCGCTACGAGCTTGCCTCCGCGGTTCAGCGCAATCGATTCCAGCACAAACGGTTGTTCGTTTATGATTGATTCTATTTCTTCGGGATAAATATTTTTCCCGTTCGAGCCGATGATGACGTTTTTTGAACGCCCTTTAATAAAGAGATATCCGTCCTTGTCAATCACGCCCAAATCGCCGGAGCGGAACCACCCGTCGCCCGGCAATACTTCTTTCGTCTTATCGGGATCTTTGTAATAGCCTTTCATAACATTCGGACCTTTGATCAGAACTTCTCCTTCGCCGGTTTGAGGATCGGGGTTTTCAATTTTCACTTCCATTCCTTCCAATGCAACTCCGGAAGATCTGAGTCTTACTCCGTCGGGACCGGTTCCGGTGGCAAGCGGGGATGTTTCGGTCAAACCGTAACCGATTGCATAAGGGAAATGAGCTTCCGATAAGAACCGTTCGACGTCCGGAGCGAGCGCGGCGCCGCCTATTGAAAGCATTCGCAAGTTTCCGCCGAAAGTTTTTTTCAGCTTTTTACCGGCGACTTCATTAATCTTTTTACGAAACATCGGAATTTTATATAAAACTCTTGTAACGGTTTTTTTATTTATTTCGGGCAGTATTCTCATCTTAAAAATCTTTTCGATAACAAGCGGAACGGAAATCATCACCGTTGGTTTTACTTTTTGCAGAGCCGGCAAAAGCGCCGCGGCGGTCGGCGGCTTGTCGAGATAATTTACCGAAGCCCCGTTCATTATCGGCGTTAGCAATCCAAGCGTCGATTCAATTGTATGATAAAGCGGAAGAATCGAAAGCATTTTATCTCTTTCCGAAAGATCGACGAGAAGCGTAGTCGCGTAAGCGTCGTAAACTACGTTTTTATGAGTAAGCATAACGCCTTTCGAATGTCCCGTTGTGCCGGAAGTATAATAAAGGAAAGCCAGCGAGTCTTCTTGAATCTCTTTATCAGCCCATCCGACAAACTGCATTGCGGCAAATTTAATTTTGTTGAATTCTTTGAATCCTTCTTTTTTGATTCTTTTAATTAGATCGCTTTCCGTTCCGGAAGGTATGATTGAGAAATCGTCGAGGAGAATTTGCGTTGTTAACTCTTCCGAATCGCGCTCTTCTATTTTATCATACTGCTTTGAAGATATGAAAATCGCTTTGCATTCGGAATGGCGGAGAATGTGTTTTACTTCAACCGATTGGAAATCCGTCATAATCGGCACGCCGACTCCTCCCATCGTGGTTATTGTAAAATACGCAACAGCCCAATTTATACTGTTCTCGCTGAGAATAGCGATCTTATCTCCGGGAAGTATTCCTTCTTCCTTTAAGAAGTTTTGAATTGAAGCAACTTTTTCAGAAAGTTCTTTATAGGTTAAAGAGTTTCCTTTAACGTCCGCCAAGGCGATATTGTTTGAATATTTTTCGGCGCTCTCTTTTAGTAATTGGTCTATTGTCAGCTTCTTTGTCATTTCAGCCCTCTTGATTGTTACTTTTTTAATAAGAATTTTAAATTATTCTTAATTATAAAATACGGCAAAAGAAATGTTTAAACAAAAAATTATTATTGATGGCACAATGTTCTTACGGCTGGTAGTCGCTTACGTTTTTTGCGGCGACATTTTTTTACTATTTGTCATGCAAAACAATTATTGCGCAACTGAGTTGACATTGAAAATTAACGTAACGGAATCTTCTGCGCGTAAACGAATAAAAAAAAATCCCACCGGGGAAATTCCCGATGGGATTTTTAATTAAACAAAAAAACTTTACGCTTTCTCTTCCCAAATTTCCGAAAGGGTAACGATCATTTTTACCGCCATTTCCATATCCTGAATGGCTACGTATTCTGTGTTGGCGTGGAAGTTATGACCGCCGGCAAAGAGGTTCGGAGTGGGCAGACCCATATAGCTTAAACGGGAACCGTCGGTGCCGCCGCGTATTGCCGATTGAATCGGTTTGATGTTCAAGCGTTCGAGAGCTTCAACCGCGTTCTGTTCGATTTCGGGATGTTCGTCCAAAATGTTTTTCATGTTTCTGTACTGTTCAATTACTTCATATTCAAGCGTTGCGCCGGGGAATTCTGCGACCGCTTTTTCGGCAAGTCCTTTTAAGAAATCTTCGAACTCAACCAATTTTTCATCGATGAAATCGCGGATGATAAACTTGACGACCGTCTTTTCTTCGTTGCCGTTGATAGAAACGGGATGAACGTATCCTTCGCGACCGTCGGTCGTTTCCGGCGATAGTCTGTCTTTCGGAAGCATTTCGATAAAGCGCGCCGCGACTTTTTGAGAGTTTACCATTTTTCCCTTTGCGTATCCCGGGTGAACGTTTATTCCGTTAATTGTAACAACAACCGCGTCGGCGCTGAAAGTTTCCGTTTCAACTTCGCCGCGCGTTCCGCCGTCAATTGTGTAAGCGTATTTTGCGCCGAATTTTTCAACGTCGAAATATTCCGTTCCGCGCCCTACTTCTTCGTCGGGAGTGAAGCAGACTTTCAGCGTTCCGTGCTTAACTTCGGGATGCTGTATGAGATAGTTCAGAGCGTCCATAATTTCGGCGACGCCCGCTTTATCGTCTGCGCCGAGCAGCGTTGTTCCGTCGGTTGTGATAATGTCGAACCCTTTCATATCCGCAAGTTCCGGGTTGGCGTCTGCGCCGATAACAATTCCGTTCGGTAAAGTAAGGTCGCCTCCTTGATAATTCTTAATGATTTGCGGTTTCACGTCTTTGCCGGTTACCGCCGGAGCGGTGTCCACGTGGGCAATAAAGCCGATTACCGGGACGTCTTTTTCAGCGTTGCCCGGAAGCGTCGCCATTACGTAACCGTGTTCGTCCATCGCCGCGTCGGTTAAGCCGATTTCTTTTAATTCGTCAACCAAATCTTTAGAAAGCTCGAGCTGTTTCGGATCGCTTGGAAAAGTTTCCGATTCCTCGTTCGACTGCGTGTCGTATTTTACGTATTTTAAAAATCTGTCGATAACCGTGAAATTATAATTTTCATCAAACATATTTACCTCTGTATTTTAGTGTGCAATTTTAAATAATCGAATATTAATTATATCGAAATAGCGTTTGAATTTCAACG
>JAADIR010000121.1 GCA_013151245.1 Chlorobiota bacterium | reverse complement strand
ACGTTTTTGGAATGGCGGAGAACGACTTTCGCCGAGCGCAGCAAGCTAATGTTCAATGCCGCAAAGGTTTTGCGCGATAACGTCAAAAAATACGGCGAAATAATGACGCTTGAAATGGGCAAGCCGATTAAGCAATCCTACGCCGAAGTGGAAAAGTGCGCGTGGGTTTGCGAGTATTACGCCGAGAACGCGGAGAAAATTTTACAAAAAGAATTTATTGAAACCGACGCTTCCGAAAGTTTTGTCCGTTTCGACCCGATTGGAGTTGTTCTCGCCGTAATGCCGTGGAACTTTCCTTTTTGGCAAGTTTTTCGTTTTGCCGCTCCGGCATTGACGGCGGGGAACGTCGGACTGCTGAAACACGCGTCGAACGTGCCGATGAGCGCGCTGGCAATCGAGGAAGTTTTCAGAGAAGCCGGTTTCCCGGAAAACGCGTTTCGAACTCTTTTAATCGGTTCGAAACCGGTAAGTAAAGTAATCGAGCATCCGCTGGTAAAAGCCGCGACCCTAACGGGAAGCGAAGCCGCGGGACAAAACGTAGCTTCGGCTTGCGGAAACAAACTAAAAAAGACCGTAATGGAACTCGGCGGCAGCGATCCGTTTATCATTCTTTCCGACGCCGACATTGAAGAAGCGGTTTCCGTTGGCGTAACCGCCCGTTTAATCAACAACGGTCAGAGCTGCATTGCCGCAAAACGTTTTATTATGGTTGAAGATATCGCGGACGAATACGAAAAGAAATTCGCCGAAAAAATGGAGAAAATAAAAGTCGGCGACCCGATGAATGAAGAAACCGAACTCGGTCCGCTGGCGCGCGAAGACTTGCTGGAAGAATTGGATTGGCAAGTGAGAAAAAGCGTAGAGAGCGGAGCCGTCGTTTTAACCGGCGGAAAACGGCTCGACCGCGAAGGCGCGTTTTATCCGCCGACCGTTCTTTCAAACGTTAAAGAAGGAATGCCCGCTTATTCGCAGGAACTTTTCGGACCGGTCGCCATAATGATTAGAGCAAAAGACGAAGCGGACGCTATTAGAATTGCCAACGATACCGATTTCGGTCTCGGAGCTTCGCTTTGGACGAAAGACGCGGAAAAAGGGAAACGGCTGGCAAAAGAAATTGAATCGGGTTCCGTGTTTATCAACGGACTCGTAAAATCCGATCCGCGATTGCCGTTCGGCGGAATTAAAGTATCCGGCTACGGACGCGAGCTTTCGCATTACGGAATAAAAGAGTTTGTAAATATTAAAACGGTTTGGGTTAAATAATTTAAACTGCCGGATACAAAAAGGTTGTCTCGGTCGTTTTACAGTATTACAAGTTTCGCAGTTCGCCCATAAGATTCTGCGAGCAGAATTCCGCAAAACTTGTAATACTATAACGTAAACAATATATCGGACGACGTTTACAGATTTGAGTCGAACGAATTCATCTTAAAATTAAGTTACGGCTTTTGGTTGTAGGTTAGCGGAAGCCAAAGAACAATCCGGTTCTGTAAACAACAAACGTAACGATCCAAGCGATTATCAAACCAAGGAATATTGAAAGCGACATAATTTTCCAAGAACGGGTTTCCGCTTTGATTGCGGCAATCGTTGGAATGCACGGGGAATAGAGAAGAGTGAAAACCATAAAACTAATTCCCTGCAGCGGAGTTAATACTGCGGCAATTTGCGTTGCGGGATCGGCGCCGTAAATTACAGCCATGGAACCGAGAACGATTTCTTTTGCCACGAAGCCGAAAAGAAGCGCGACAATTTCCTGCCATTCAATTCCCAGCGGTTGAAAAATAGGGAGGAGTTTATGCCCGAGTATTCCCGCCCATGAGTCCTTACTTCCCACCGCAACGTCCGTCGGCAGATGGGTAAGAAGCCAAACAAGAATAACGCCGACGACAATCAAAGTTGACGCGCGATAAAGAAAATCTTTCGCTTCCATCCACACGCGGAGAACGACGGTTTTAACCATCGGTTTTCTGTACGGCGGAATTTCAATTATAAACGGTTCCGTCTTTCCCGCAAAATCAAAAAGTTTAAGTATTAAGCCGACCAAAATTACAATTACGAAACTCAAAGCGTAAAGCGCAAAAAGGATTAAAGGGGCGGTAGTCGGCGAATACAAGATTCCCGCAATAAAAACAAAAACCTGAAGCCGCGCGCTGCAGAGAGTGAAGGGAATTAAAAGCATTGTAATAATTCTGTTTCGCTGGCTTGTCATTATTCTCGTTCCCATAACGGCGGGCACATTACAGCCGTAACCGAGAAGGATGTTGATGAACGCTTTCCCGTCGAGACCGATTGCGTGCATCAATCTATCCATCAGAAATGCGGCGCGCGCCATATAACCGGTATCTTCAATAATTGACATGAAAACAAAAAAGAGCGCAATCAAAGGGAAAAAGGATATGACAATTCCCAAACCTTGAAATATTCCCTCAATTAAAAAGCTTTTCCAAAACTCCGGAAGAAAAGAAAGCAAGCCCCAGCCGAGCAAGCCGTTTTGAACGGCTCCAAATCCATCTCCTATTATTCCCTGAAGAGGAACGCCCAATCTGAAAATTCCCTGAAAGACAATGAACATTACCAAAAAGAAAATCGGCACGCCGAAATATTTATTCATTAGAAAGTTATCCAACCGCTCCGTTGTTTCGTCGGAAACTTTAACGCTGCCCAAAGAAATTTCCGCAACAAGTCCGCGCGCGGAATTGAACCTGCACTTAGCGCAAGCCGTGGGCATATCCTCGCCCAAACGCTTTTCGGTTTTCGTCCTTAAAGTTTCCGTTTCTTTTTTCAAATTAACAATCGACGGAATACTTTTGAACATCTGCTCTTCCGATTCCTGACTTTCGAGCAAACGGCGGGCAATGAAGATATCGTCAAACTTTTGCGGTATGTCGTATTTCTCAATTTTCCTGGCAAGCAGCATTATGGCGTCTTCCATTACCGAGGGCCATGAAACGCGCGGTCTTCTGAATTTATACGGCTCTTTAATGGTTCTTTTAATTTCTTCTTTTAGGTTATCTAATCCTTCGCCGGTTCTTGCAACAATCGGAACGACAGGCATTTGAAGGTGTTCGGAAAGACGGTCGAAATCTATTACAATTCCTTCGCGCCGCGCTTCGTCCATCATATTTACCGCAACCACAATGGGAATGCCGCTCTCGGCAAGCTGCAGCGTTAAGCCTAGGCTGCGGTAAAGGTTGCGCGCATCCAAAATATTAATGATGATATCCGGCGGCGTATTGAAAAGATATTCCGAAACAATCCGTTCTTCAATTGACGTAACATTAATTGAATACGCGCCGGGTAAATCGACGAGCGTAATTCTTCTTTCGCCGAGCTGAAAATGTCCGGTCTTTTTTTCTATTGAAACGCCCGGCCAATTCCCCACGCTTTGATGCGAGCCGGTGATCTGATTGAAGAGAGTTGTCTTTCCTGTATTTGGAATTGAAGCTAAAGCAACGGTAATATTTTCTTTTTCAATCGACATTCTTAAAAGGTTCCAGAATTACCTTTTCCGCCTCGCCGTAGCCGACGCGCATTTCCCCTTTACGTTTAACGGCAACCATGAACCCTTCTTTTTCCGTTATCTTTGTTATTATCGATCCTTCTTTGATTCCTCGTAGTTTCATTTTCCGCAAGAAAAGCTGTCCGCCTCTTAGTTCCCTTACCCTATATTTGTCGCTGTTCATTACTTTGTAATTTACAAGCGGAATCGCCGTTAATTTACAGCGCAGCAATTGGAGTTCCTCCGAGCGCAGAGCGATACTGCCGGCTTCGTCGATAACCACCTCGACAGTTCCGCCCATCGGTCCCACTCTAACAATCCTCAGCTTAGAACCGGGCAGAACGCCCATCTGCAATAACCGCGAGGGAATTGCGTTTTCGCCTTTCCCTGATTCGATGATACATTCGGCGTTAGGAACAATGGAAAATTTATCCATAAAATATTATTCTTTCAAAATGAATTGCTCGAGACTAAATTCGTTTATTAAGCAATATAAAATTAATTGAATATGTAAAATATCATTATACTTTTACTAAGGCAAAAGAATTTAAGAACGGATAAAGATAACTATTGAAAGATTAAAATTTCTCGTCGTTTTCCTGCAAGCGTCAACTATTTGAACGAAACCGATATTTCGATTTACTTACGAACGGTCATTCCCGCGAAGGCATGTCTGTATTCTATGACAGAAAGAAGGCGCATACAAATTATTTTTATGCATTATTAAGCGTTTGGTTCATTCTTATATTCAAAATATTTAATATTATCCGATTGCTTTGAATATTTTGCCGCCGATTTTAAATTAGCGCCAAGATTTGGATGATAATTAATCGTATTTAGCGCCGCTTAATTAAAAAGTTCCCAAGACAACCCGAAACGAACTCCGAACGGTTTAACCGGATAATACGGCACAATGTAACTATTAATCGGAAGTACGTTTTCAAATATCAAATGGACGATTGCTCTTTCCTGAATTGTTCCGGATATGAAAATATCGAGCTGAATGTGATAATCGGTTTCTTCGTTTTTTATCGGAACAACTTTATCTTCCGCCGACAAATATTGGTAATACACTTGCCTGCTATGCTGATAATCGTAGATGAAATATTGCTGCTTCCCCGAAAATCTGATTTCGGCGCCGGCTTTCAAGTGCAGATTATCATGGAAAAGAGTGTCAACGTAGTACCCGCCGGCAAACAGAGAAAAATCGGGAACGCGCGGAGCCGCGCCGCTTTTATCTCCGAAATAGTAAGAACCGTTAACGCTTAATTGAATAAAGTTCAACAAAGCCTCGCCGTAAAGATTGACGCCGCTTTGTTCATAATTTTCCGTTTCGTAAAATGCAACTTGATCCGCTTTCAACAAATCGGCGTCGCTTACCACGGGAACCGCGGAGTTGTAAAAGGAGGAGTTAAAATATTTTATAGAGAAAAACAAATTGTTTCTTGAAAAAGAAATTCCTCCTTCGTATATCTGAATAGATTCTTTTTCCGAAAAGCTTTTCATCATTTCCCGTTCAAGAACAGAGTAAGGTTTTTCGTATGACGAATATCCCGCCGAGAGCGAAACTCCGCCGCCGAACAGAAAATCGGCATTTCCGCCCGCGCCGGAAAAATTTTCTCCGTAAGAATTTAAATATTTTACAAATCCTGTCGGGACAAAGACGCTATCAAACAAAAATAAACTTGCAGAGCCGCCCACGGAAAAGATATTATCTTCAACAACGTCGGTTTTCAGCAACGGCGTTATGAATTTCTCTCTAGTATATGAGGCGAGAATTTCCGTCTTAAAATAATCGGCAAAGAACTCTTGTCTCAAATTTAATCCGGCGGAATAAGTTTTATTATCGTTAAATATTTCGGGAATGTTCTGGTATTTATTATTTTCATTCTGACGGAATTTTACTTCATTGAAATTATAAAACGAATTGATTTCCGTACGACTTCCTTCGAACAAATTTGCTAAAAGCGAAAGATTGAAATTGTGACCCGTTGTTTTCTGGTACCGCGGCGAGTCGCTGTAAAACTCTCCGTATCTCACCGGCGCTTCGAATTCGTTATATAAAATTTCGTTGACATTTTCGGGCGGATAATTTTCTTTGATTTTTTCCAAATCAACGCCGCCGTTCAGTCCCGCCCGCGTTCCGTAATAGCGGTAGCCTCCGATTATATTTATTTTATCCGATAAAAGATATCGCATTTTTGCCGAGACCTTCCATCCTCCGAAATCGCTGTTAGGATAAAACATATCAATAGAGCCGCTTGTAAGAGCGGCGGAAAGAACTATTTTTTTTGCGATTCTTGAATTAAACTGCGCATCCAGCAATCCCTCTTTATTGGGACCTTGAACGAATCTGATTCTTGTATATGGCGCATCATAAAATTTGCTTCTGGTAATAAACTGCACGGTTGCGGAATTATTCATCTTGCTGTATAAAAAACCCCTCGTGAGCGGAAGCGCCGCAAGCGAGTCAATAAATTCCGATTGGTACAAATTTAAATCGAATGTATTTAACATCCGGTTGTTCAGAGATATCCCGTCGCTTATATATTCGACGTTCCCAAAGCCGGCGCCGTAAAGCGTTATTTCGTGCGGCTGACCGTAACCGCCTAATTCCTGTTTAAATCCGAACGGCGCGTACGTTAAAAAATCGCCGGTATATCGGTAATTTTTCAAGTAGAGATTTTCTTTCGTAAGAATAAAATCTTTTTCGCCGCCTATCGTATAGCCGCCAAAGCGAAGTAACGACGCGTCTTTCGCCGCAGCCGTAATTGTCGAATCTGATTTTAACGCGTCGGAAACTGCAAGCGACGAATCAACGATAGAAAGACTTTTAACAATTCTCAAGCTGTCCTTCTGCGCGAAGGCTTGTTCATTAGTTAATCCGAAAAAAAAGATGAAAATAAAAATTAAAAATATTTTTGGGTTGCAGACCAATCGTTCCTTTAATATTTAATTTAATAATATTTGAAAAATAAATAAAAGGTCTTTCCTTCCCAAAAGAAATCCCTTATAAATATTGAGTCTTCGCAGATTTAAATTTGTCAATCTGTTTTTCTGCTTTAATCATCTAATAAATAAGCAATCAGTCTATTAAACCGTTGAAAAATAAAGCAAAATTTAGTTTTTTTATTTTAAAAAAATATTTATTTTAAAGTACACTATTAATGGTTATTCCCAAAACAACATAAGGAGTTACACAATGGCAGCAGCAAAACCACTAACAAAAGCTGAGATCGTTGAACATCTCGCAAAAAAGTTGGAGACAACGAAAAAAACAGCAAACGATTTTCTCCTTGAGCTTAACGCTCTTGCGTACAAAAACGCTAAAAAAGGTTTCACTCTTCCGGGTTTCGGTAAATTAACCGTAGCTAAAAGAAAAAGAAGAACCGGCAGAAATCCTCAAACGGGCGAAAAATTAATTATTCCCGCAAAGAGCGTTGTCAAATTCAAAGTTTCTAAAGCTTGCCAGGACGCCGTTTATCCTCCTAAAGCAAAACCGGCTCCCGCAAAAAAAGCGGCTCCAAAAAAGAAAGCGGCTCCCGCAAAGAAAAAAGCTTCTCCTAAAAAGAAAAAATAGTTTAGTTTTTTATTTTATTGAATAGCCGTTCTTTAAACCGGGACGGCTTTTTTATTTTTATTCTCATCCTTTTCCCAAACCCTAAAACTTTTTTCCGGTTACCCGCTTAATAATTTGTAATAAAGTTTTTCATTTTATAACTTTACCGAAATTGATTTTGCAATATGACGTCTTTCCCCGCAAGGTTTATCACTTAATTATAAAATATAGAGGGTTTACTATGAGGCAAAAACTACAACTACTTTTTCTGATAGCAATTGTTAGTACGGTTTTATTCGGGCAAACGGATAAGTACACAAATCGTCTGGAAGAAAAAATGAGAACCGCGCAACCGGACGAATATATACGAGTTATTATTATGCTTGACGACAGGATTGATATTGTTGCGCTCGACAGACAATTATACAATTCAGGGGCTTCGCTTCAAGAAAGAAGTTACACGGTAATCACTAAATTAAAAAGGAAAGCCGAAGAAACTCAAGGCGCGCTTCGTCGGTACTTGAGCAAGAAAGAAGCGGTTGACGACGTTTTTCGTTTTCAAGCATATTGGATTACAAACGCAATTATGACAGAAGCAAAACCCTCTGTGATTGAAGAACTTTCTTTAAAATCCGACGTCGACTATATAGACATTGATCCGCTGCTTGATTGGGACAGACCAACAGAAAGCAGCGAAGCGCCGCGCCGCGCCGAAAAATCGCCCGGCGGCAGAGAGCCGGGACTTACCATAATCAACGCGCCGGCTCTTTGGGCAATGGGAATTATCGGCGAAGGTCAAATTGTAATGAACATTGACACCGGCGTTGATATAAATCATCCGGCTATTAATTATAAATGGCGCGGAAACCACGTCCCTATCGATCAAGCATGGTTCGACCCGAATACGGGGTCCGACACGCCGACCGACTGCGACAGTCACGGAACTCATACAATGGGAACAATGTGCGGACTTGAAACCGCAACTAACGACACAATAGGAGTTGCAATAGGAGCCGAATGGATTGCCGCTAAAACTATTTGCTCGTCGCCTCACACTTCAAACTCAATTGCCGCGTTTCAATGGGCAATAGATCCCGACGGCGATCCGGGGACTACAGACGACATGCCGGCGGCAATTTCCAACAGCTGGTACGACCCAAGCGCCAACGCCGATTTATGCGGCGACGCGAATGTATATTATTCAACGTTAAACGCCGTTGAAGCGGCGGGAATTGCAGTTGTGTTTTCAGCCGGCAACAGCGGTCCGAGCGCGCAGACTATTACCGCCCCTAAAAATTTAAATACCGACGAGGTAAATATTTGGGCGACGGGCGCAATTGACGGTTCGTCTTACCTCGGCGGAAATAATAATCCGATAGCAAGTTTTTCCAGCCGCGGTCCTTCGAGATGCGGAGGCGACGGTTCGCTTTTAATTAAACCGGAGGCAAGCGCGCCGGGCGTAAGCGTCCGTTCTTCAACGCTTGGAACAAGCTACGGTTACAAAAGCGGAACCTCGATGGCGTCTCCGCACGTTGCGGGCGCAATAGCTTTGCTGAAACAATTCGCTCCTTCCCTTACGGGTCGCGAGATTAAGATGGCTCTTTACAACACCGCCGTTGATTTAGGAACTACGGGCGAGGACAACGATTACGGCACGGGCGTTATCGACGTATATGCCGCTTTCCTATCTCTCGGGACGCCGGATGATATTCCGCCGACTACCATAACGGATTTGTCGGTCGTTAACGTTTATTCAAACGGATATGATTTGACGTGGACGGCTCCTTCGGACGATTCGCAAAACGGCGTCGTCGCTTATGACATAAGAGTGTCGGATACGCCAATAAATAACGATAATGATTTTGAAACCGCTACGCAAGTTTCTTTCGGAAGTCCCGCCGAAGCCGGACAAACCGAAACGCTTCAAATTAGCGGACTCGATTTCAACGACATAAAATATTATGCAATAAAATCGCGCGATATATGGAACAACGTTGCGGCGATGTCTAACGCGGTTATGGCGGAAACCTACGGAGCGCCGGAAATTTCCGTAACGCCGGAAGCGCTTGATTATCCGGCGGTTGAAGTAGGAACCGTTTTTGACGACGCGATTGCGATTGAAAATATTTCCGCCGAACAGTCCACTCTTGATTATACCGTTTCGCTTGAGAACAACACTTTCCCGATGGGCGCGGTTAAAGGACAAGTAACCGCGAAACGAAAAGGTTTACAATCAAAATCAACCGAAGTAAAGGGCGCGCCGGTTCTCGGCGGCGGACAAAGTTTTGACGGCTCCGGCGGACCGGACGACGGAAACTATGTTTGGCGAGACAGCGACGACCCGAACGGTCCCGCGTACGTTTGGAATGATATTTCGACAACCGGAACGGAAATGAATTTTCCTAACGGAAACCAAGACGACGGTTGGACGAATACGCTTAACTTAGGATTTACTTTTGATTTTTACGGCGTAAATTATACTTCCGTCAGATTTACTTCCAACGGTCTTATTGCGTTTGAACCGCTTACTTCATCTTACAGAACCAATAAAGAAATTCCTAACGCGAACGCGCCAAACGCCTTTATCGCTCCGTTTTGGGACGACTTGACCGGCAAAAATCAAGGCGGTTATTACTACCAGCAAGACGACGATAAATTTATTATTCAATTTAACGATCTACAAAAATATTACGGCGCCACGCAAGGCGGACCAAGCGGACATTACACTTTCCAAGTCGTTCTTGAGGCAAGCGGAAAAATAAAAATCTATTATCTCGAAATGAACGGAGCCGCTAACGAAGCGACAGTCGGTATAGAAAACGCCGACGGAACAGGCGGACTGCAAGTAGCTTACAACGCGGCTTATCCTCCGTCGGATGAGTTTGCGCTTCAGTTTATGCAAGAGCCGGATTGGGTTACTTATGAAGACTTGGGAAGCGGCAGAATATTTAACGGCAACAGCGCGGAGATTTCTTTGACTTTCGACGCGACCAATTTGGACGAGGGAAATTATTCGCTTGATTTGGTTATTGACACTAACGCGCCGAATAAATCAGTCGTCGTAGTTCCCATTACAATGACCGTTTACGATCCGATTCCCGTTGAGTTGACAAGCTTCACGGCGAAACTTGAAGAAAACAGAGTTCTTGTTCTTTGGGAAACCGCAACCGAAACAAACAACAAGGGATTTGAAATTCAAAGAAAATCCGGCGAAAACGGCGAGTGGGAAAAACGCGGATATATTGATGGAAACGGCACGGTAAGCGAACGACACAGTTATAAATACGAAGATAAAGTCGATGAAAAAGGAAACGGGAAACTCTTTTACAGATTAAAGCAAATTGATTTCAGCGGCGTTTATTCTTTCAGCGCTGAAGTGGAAATAAGCGTTCTTCCACAAAAATATTCTCTGGAACAGAATTATCCGAATCCGTTCAACCCGAGCACGAAAATTGAATTTGCCGTTCCGGTAAGAAGCGCGGTAAGAATAGCCGTTTACAACACTCTCGGAGAAGAAATCGTTGAACTCTTTAACGGCGTTAAAGAAAGCGGTTATCACACTTTGGAATGGAACGCGGAATCTTCCGTGGGCGGACTTCCTTCGGGATTATATATTTACAGAATGGAAGCGACGGCAACCGACGGAAGTAAATCATTTTATGATGTAAAGAAAATGATGTTGTTAAAATAACGACAGATGTCGTAACGGCAAATAAAAAAAGACTTTAAAATGAAAAAAATATATTTCATTTTGTTCGCTATCGGTTTGGGGTTAAATCCTAATTACGGACAGTTAACATTTGAGCGCGTTAGCTCGCTGCCCAATCGGATAACTGTTTTAGAGATTGATTCAAGCGGAACTATCTGGGTGGGAACATCTCGCCCAGAAACCGTATTGTTTTTTTCTGAA
>JAADIR010000285.1:3149-14233 GCA_013151245.1 Chlorobiota bacterium | reverse complement strand
GCGTTCAAAAATATAAGAATCTTGTTCGTCAAGTTTTGGAAATTGCCAGTATTGAATTGAACGGAAAAAATCCGTGGGACATACAAGTTTTGGACGAACGGTTTTACAAGCGAGCTATTACCGAAGTTGAACTCGGCGTCGGCGAATCTTATATGGACGGCTGGTGGAAAGCGGAAAAGATTGACGAGTTCATTTTTCGTTTAATACGGATTGATATTCAACAGAAGCTGCGTAGAAATATGAAGATAGCTTTGCAGCTTGCCGGATTCTGGCTGCTGAATATGCAGTCGAGAAAAAGAGCGTTTGAAGTTGGCGAAAAGCATTACGATTTGGGAAACGACCTTTTCCAAAATATGCTCGACAAAAGAATGAATTACAGCTGCGCTTATTGGAAAGACGCGGAAACGTTGGACGAAGCGCAGGAAAACAAACTCGATTTGATCTGCAGAAAACTTTATCTCGAACCGGGAATGAAAATCCTTGATATTGGCTGCGGCTGGGGCGCGTTCGGAAAATACGCCGCCGAGAAATACGGCGTTGAAGTCGTCGGCGTAACCGTTTCGAAAGAGCAGATTGAGCTTGGGAAAAAACTTTGCGAAGGTTTTCCCGTGGAATTCCGGTTTACCGATTACAGAGCGCTCGACGAAAAATTTGACAGAATAGTAAGCGTTGGAATGATTGAGCATGTCGGATATAAAAATTACCGCGAGTATTTTAAAGTCGCAAAACGCTGTTTGAAAGACGACGGTGTTTTTCTGCTTCACACAATAGGGGAAATTCGTTCGCTAAAAAGTACGGACGCGTGGACGCACAAATATATTTTCCCAAACGGAATGCTTCCGTCCATCGCGCAGTTGAGCAAAGCGGTTGAAGGACTTTTTGTAATTGAAGACATTCACAATTTCGGATCGGATTACGACAAAACATTAATGGCGTGGTATGAGAATTTCAGGAATTCTTGGGAAAAGATAAAAGATAATTACGGCGAACGATTCTTCAGGATGTGGGAATATTTTCTCATTTCAAGCGCGGGGTCGTTTCGGGCGCGGCATAATCAATTATGGCAGATCGTTCTATCGAAAAACGGAATTTTAAACGGTTATCAATCTATCAGATGAAAGCCGATTGAATGATATATAATTAAATCCGTCGAAGTATATTAGTGTATCCGTATTTTAAAAATTATTGAGAGAATAATATGTCGAAATTAGGATTGGCTTTGGGCGGCGGCGGCGCGAGAGGATTAGCGCATATCGGCGTGCTGAAAGCGCTGGAGCGGGAAGGAATAGAAGTAGCGGCGATTACCGGCTGCAGTATGGGCGCGATAATCGGCGGACTTTACGCTTATTACGGCGACGCTGCGAAAGTGGAAGAACACGTTTTTACAACCCTTAATAATCCGGTTTTTAAAGAGCTGCCGCTTGACGAATTGAAAGAAGATAAAGGCGCTTCCGATAAAGGTTATTTCGACCAATTTTGGGATTATATCGGTTTCCGTCTTCAAGCGATTAAATCGTTAAGCTCCATTTCCTTTTTTGACGAAAAGACGACAATGGAAGTTTTTGCGCGATTGCCTAACGCCGACATTGAAAATCTGAAAATAAAATTTTCCGCTATCGCAACGGATCTGCTTTCGGGAAAAGAAATAAATTTTACAAAAGGAGATATGCGGAAAGTTTTATGCGCCAGCGCGGCAATTCCGGGAATTTTTCCTCCGGTTCAAATTAAAGATTATTATCTTATTGACGGCAGCGCGTCCGAGAGCGTTCCGGTTGGAAAAGTGCGGGAAATAGGAGCCGACCGCGTTCTTGCAGTTGACGTTACCCGCTGTATAAAAAGAGTTCGCAAGCCGGTTAACATTGTCGATGTTCTAAACAGAGCGGGAGATATCTCGTCGTTTCACCTTTCCAAATCGAGGCTGAAAGAAGCCGATTTGATTATCAATCCCGAAGTGAGAAAACTTACGTGGGCTGATTTTGACAAAGCCAAATTGATTATTAAGAAAGGAGAAAAAGCGGTTTATGAAAATATTGAGGAAATACGCAAACTTGCAAACCGTAATTCATACTTACTAGAGATAGAACAATATATTAAAAAACTTACGAGCTAAAGCGTGAACAGAGATATCTTCATTAAAAAAATAGAAAGCGGCGCCGAAAAAATTTGGGACGTTATAATTATCGGCGGCGGGGCGACCGGTTTGGGAGCCGCCGTTGACGCGGCGTCCCGCGGGTTTGAAACTCTTCTCGTCGAACAATCCGATTTTGCGAAAGGAACTTCCAGCAGAAGCACAAAACTTGTGCACGGCGGCGTTCGATATTTAGCGCAGGGGGATTTGTCTCTCGTTTTTGAAGCGCTTCACGAGCGGGGGCTTCTCTTTCAAAACGCGCCCCATCTTGTGCGGAATCAAAAATTTATCATTCCCGTTTACGAATGGTGGGAAGGTCCGTTTTACAATGTAGGGATGAAAGTTTACGACGCGATGGCGGGAAAACTCGGAATCGGTCCTTCGGAGAAAATCTCGAAAGAAGAAACGCTGAAAGCCATACCTAATCTGGACGAAAACGGTCTGCTCGGCGGAGTTATATATTACGACGGGCAATTCGACGATTCGCGTCTTGCAATCAATCTTGCCCAAACCGCCGCGGAAAACGGCGCGACGGTTTTGAACTACGCCGAAGCCGTCGCTCTGCTTAAAAACGGCGGCGGAATTCTTGAAGGAATTATTCTTGAAGATAAAGAAACCGGAAAGAAATATTCGGCGAGAGCAAAAACGGTGGTAAACGCGACCGGAATATTCGTTGACGAGATTGCAAAAATGGACGACCCGGGCGCGAAAGAAATAATCAAGCCGAGCCAAGGCGTGCACATTGTTCTCGATAAATCTTTCCTTCAAGGCGACGCGGCAATTATGATTCCCCACACTTCCGACGGCAGAGTTCTTTTTGCGGTTCCTTGGCACGATAAAGTAATTGTCGGAACCACGGATACGCCAATGAAAAGCAAAACGCTTGAACCGCGCGCGTTGGAAGAAGAAATAGAGTTTCTAATTTCCACTTCGTCAAAATATCTAAAAAAAGATCCGAAAAGGGAAGACGTTCTCAGCATATTTGCCGGATTGCGCCCGCTTGCCGCGCCGGACGAAGAGGGGGAAACAAAGGAAATATCGCGAAAGCATATAATTACGGTTTCCCGTTCGGGATTGATTACCGTTTCCGGCGGAAAATGGACGACATACAGAAAAATGGGAGAAGATATCGTTGACAATGCGATTCTCGTCGGTTCGCTCGATGAAGTTGAATGCCGGACAAAAAATATGCCGATTCACGGTTACGTTAAAAACGTTGACTTCTTCGAACCGCTTTATTATTACGGTTCGGACAAAGGTAAAATTGAAGAACTGATTGCCGAAGACGAAAAATTAAAAGAACCGATTCATCCTGCGCTGCCGTATATAAAAGCGGAAATCGTTTGGGCTGTTCGCAGAGAAACGGCTAGAACGGTCGAGGATTTTCTCGCCCGCCGCGCGCGCGCGCTTTTCCTCGACGCCAAATCGGCTGCGGAATCCGCGCCGGTCGTCGCTAAAATAATGGCAAAGGAATTGGGGCGCAGCCGGAAATGGATTAAAAATCAAGTTGAAGAATTTACCGCGCTCGCCGACGGTTATAAATTGGATTAGATATGCTGAATAAATTTGGCGGAGAAACTTATATCATTGCTCACCGCGGCGCGTCGCACGAGGCTCCGGAAAATACAATCCCTTCGTTTGAGCTGGCTTTTAAAGAAAACGCCGATTTTATCGAGGGAGATTTCAGATTGACTAAAGACGGAAAAGTCGTCTGCATCCACGACGCTCTTACGAAAAGGACCGCGCCCGGACAGAAAAATTTCCGCGTTTCTAAAAGAACATACGACGAATTACTTGAACTTGATTTCGGTTTGTGGAAAAGGGAAAAATATACCGGAATAAAAATTCCCACTCTCGAAGAAATATTGAAAATCATTCCGCGCGGAAAAGGAATTGTCATTGAACTGAAGGAAAAAAATATTGAGCTTGTTCGAGCGATAAAAAGTATTATTGAAGAATTAAATTTTCCGTTGGAAAAAATCTTTTTTATTTCATTTCATACGGAGGCGATTCTCAACGTAATTAAAGAAATTAAAAACGCAAAAGCGCTTTGGCTGTACGATTGGCGTTATTCGTTCCGAAAGAAAAAGAGTTCTAAAACTGAACAAAAAATCATATCGAAAATAAAAGCGCTTGGATGCGGCGGAATTGACATAAACGCAACTCAAAATTTATCTTTTAGTTTTGTTGAAAAATTGAGAGCCGATGGTTTTGCTTTGCTGACATATACGATTGACGATTTGGATTTAGCTTTGAAATTATTTGATTTGGGAGTTGACGGAATTACGACTAATTATCCGGGCAAAATAAGAAAAGCGCTTGCGGAAAAGTAAGAAGTTAGAGGTAAGAATTAAGGAAATAGTTTAGGAAAAATATGGGACATTCGCATAGTCATTCGCATTCTTCCGGAATGAGCGGAACGCGTTTACTGATAACAATTCTGCTGAACTTTGCAATTACCGTCGCCGAGATTATCGGGGGAATTATATCAGGCAGTCTTTCCCTAATCTCGGACGCAATGCACAACTTCAGCGACGGAATAGCGGTAATAATCAGTTATGCCGCAATCCGCTTGAACAGAAGACCGAAAGATTACAAATTTACGTTCGGATATAAACGCGCCGAAATAATTGCCGCGGTTTTTAACGCGTCGGTTTTGATTGGCATAAGTCTTTATCTCTTTTTCGAGGCGTATAACAGATTTGTAAATCCCGAACCGATAAAAGGCGGAATCATGATTATCGTCGCTTCCATCGGACTTTTGGCGAACGTTGCGGGAACTCTTTTACTGAAATCCGGCGCAAAAGAAAGTATGAATATCCGTTCGGCTTATCTTCATCTTTTCAGCGACGCAATCTCGTCCGTGGGCGTAATAGTAGGCGGAATTTTCATTTACTATTATGAAATTTACTGGATCGATCCGATGGTTACGGTTTTGATTTCCCTTTATATCGTAAAAGAAAGTCTGGAGATTGTGAAAGAGGCAATACAAATTTTGATGATGGCTGCGCCGTCGGAAATTGAAATTAAAAAAATTGAAGAAACTTTAAAACAAGTTGACGGAATCAAGGGAATTCACCACGTTCACTTTTGGCGGGTCAACGAAAGAGACGTTCACTTTGAAGCGCACGTTAAAGTTGCCGATATGCCGGTCAGCCGGACCGAGTCTATTTTAACGGAAGTTGAAAAACTCCTTCATGATAAATTCGAAATAGGGCATGTAACTTTGCAGTTTGAATGCTCTCTTTGCGAAACGGAAAACTTGGTTTGAAAAACGGTTTGTTTTAATTCAAAGCGTTTTGAAACCGGATTGATTGAATAATTTTACGGTTTGCCGCATTTATTTCTTGAATTAAATTTATAAATTCTTTTCCCGCTTACGAATATTTAATTGGAATAAAGTAAATATATTAACATATTAGAGTTTCTGCAAAATAACTGTATTCGTATTTCTTAAGAGAAATTTAAAAACAGTATTTTTTTTCAAAGACGTCGTTTCCGAATGTTTAAATCGGAAATCCATTATTTGCGTTGCCTGGATTCCCAATCAAGTTGGAAATGACAAAAACATCTTATTTCGCGGAAGGTTTTTATACTTTTAAACTCAAAGCAAAATTTAAAATATTCGAGGCGTAGATGGATGAAAATATAAACTTGGAGATGAAGCTTCCGAAAGTTCCCGATATTGAGCTGGTTGCGTTGAAAGGTCTCCAACTAATGAGCGGTTTTTTTGGAATTGCCGAGGAGAAAATAGGCGAAGCTAACATAATTGTTACCGAAGCGATTATTAACGGTCTTGAGCATTCCGGCGACGAAACGCCCTATGTGAGAGTTGAGTTTGTTATGACAAAGAAAAAGCTCGTCATTCTTGTAACTGATTACGGCAAAGGATTTAAGCCCGATTCCGTTGAAGACCCGGACATCAATGAAAAGCTGCATTCCGACAACAAACGCGGCTGGGGATTAAAATTAATGAAATCTTTATCGGACGATTTCAAAATTGAATCCGGACCGCACGGAACTAAAATTACTTTAACTAAAAAATTATAATAAAGGATTATTAATGAATACGGAATTCAATTTATCCAGCGAGCTTGTTGAGAATAAACTATTAATTAAAACAAGCGGATACATAAATAATAACGGCGGACAACTACTTTTTCAAGAATATGAAAAATTCAAAGATCAAAACCCTTCCGAAGTTGTTTTGGATCTGGAAAATACATCGGTCGTTAATTCAATAGGCATTTCTTATTTAATTGAAATGATAGAAAATCTGAACGATAACGACGGCAAGTTATTTTTTAAAAATATCAGTCCGGCAATTGAAAAGACTTTTGTAATTATGGGGCTTTTCCAATATGCGCAAAAAATAGACTAAAGGAACTTTAACATTAAAAATCGTATAGAGATGCGGAATGTCGGAAATTAACGATCTGGTCGAACGTCTCTCGCTGCAGTCGCAGTCGTTTCAAGAGGGATTTGACGTTCTTTCAAAATCAAGAAACTTGAAAGAGACGTCGAAACATTTCATGAGGATTTTACGCGGGACTTTGCTCTCGACCGAATTATCAATTAATTTCTTTGACGATTCTATTCAAAAATGGACAAACCTTCAGGCGTCTTTCAAAAAAGAAATTGACCTCGAAAGATTAATGGATTCTTTTCAAGCAAGCGGCGTCAAGTTAGTAAAAATCAATAAGGAAGAATTTCTTCTCGGCATAACGCGGCTTCATAACAAAGGAAAGCTTTGCGTAGTTCTCGGTTCAAAATTTAATAAGGAATCTTATTCCGACTTTGATAAAATTACGCTGCAGAATTTGCTTCAATTGTTTGATAACGCTTACCGGACTTTTCTTGCTCTTCAAAAGGAGAAAGAGCTTGTATTCTCTTTGAACTCTAGGATTTTGCAATTGAACAGTTTGATTGACGCCGGCATCGAAATTTCCAAATTAAAGAAAAGAAGAAGATTGCTCGATTTAACTCTTGAAAGAGCGACGTCTTTAATCAACGCTTCGGAAGGGTATCTAAAGATTTTAAAAAATAAAAAAACGGTTTCCGAATTTCTTTTCCCCAAAGGAACGGGAAAAACAATTTTGAAAAATTTCGAAACCAAAATAAAAACCGCATTCTCTTTTCCGCCGTTTGAATATGAATTAACGTTATTTAACAAAGAGAGCAGAAACGGAATTGTTGAGTTCGACGGCACGGATCAAATTTTGCTCGACGCGCTTGCCCGTCAAGTTCACGCGTCTATGGAAAACGCTTTTCTCCACAATGAGGCTTTGGAAAAAGAGAGCATTCAAAAGGAATTGTCTTTAGCCGGAGCCATTCAGAAAAAACTTCTTCCGGAAACAACTCCCGAAATACCCGGCTACGACCTTGCGGGAATTAATATTCCGTCAAAAGAAGTCGGCGGCGATTATTACCAAATTAAAAAATTGGACGACGGCAGATACGCTTTGATTATCGCCGACGTGGCGGGCAAGGGAGTTCCGGCTTCGCTGCTTGTAAGTACGCTTGACGCTTGTTTAGCCGCTTATCTCGACGTTCAAATCCCGCTTCCCGAAATGGCGGTTAAAATCAACAAGATTATTTTCAACTCCTCGCCGCCCGAAAAATTCATTACTTTCTTTAT
The DNA here is from genome assembly GCA_013151245.1 of Chlorobiota bacterium. GTDB lineage: Bacteria > Bacteroidota > Ignavibacteria > Ignavibacteriales > Melioribacteraceae > JAADIR01. The sequence goes on along the minus strand of JAADIR010000285.1, from coordinate 6,467 downwards.
TGCCGTGTTGAACCCCGGCTCCGGCGAATTGGATATTATTAACGCCGGACACAATCCTATTTTGCTCTTGAAAAGCAACGGCGAAATTAAAAAAATAGGCGCGGGCGGAGTGGCGTTCGGGATGTTCGATATGGGATTGCCTTTCGAAGGGGAGACTTTGAAAATGAGAAAAGGGGAAAGGTTGTTCCTTTATACCGACGGAATACCGGAAGCGATGAATAGAAAAGAAGAAGAATATTCCGACGAAAGGATGGAAAAGTTTTTTAAGAAAAATAAGCCGGCTAAAGCGGAAACGTTTATTAATAACGTTGTCAAAGACGTAAAAAAACACGCCGGCAACGCTCCGCAAAGCGACGATATTACGGCGCTTTACTTAATTAGGAAATAGAATTTTTGCTAATAATAAATATTTGAAATCGCTATGATTTTTACGCGTAAGATTTTAGGAATTATTTTAATCGGTTTGATTTTAGCGTCTTTCGCGGATTTGCTTGCGTCTTCGTTAAAACCGGCGCATCTGTACGCCGATTCTCTTAAAAAGCGCTCGACTACTTTATCGCTTCCTTGGGAATATCATTCGGGAGATAATATTGAATGGGCGGAAAAAGATTTTGATAGTTCGGCTTGGGATACTTTGAAAACGATTATCTTAACCGATGAATCCGATTTTGATTCATGGAACGGCGTCGGCTGGTTCAGACGTACTATCGTAGTCGATTCGGCGTTGATGAATAGACCGGTTGCATTTTTAATGCGGCATTACGGAGCTTCGGAAATCTATCTTAACGGGAAACTGATTCATAAATTCGGGAAAGCGGCGGATAATTTAAACAACGAAGAAATTTACCAGCCGCGCAATATTCCAATTAGCGTTCAATTCGATAATGACAGCGTTAACGTTATTGCCGTCCGCTATTCCAATTTTCACGCGGCAAACGATAAAGAGTGGTTCTCAAAATGGTTTCCGTACGCGGGTTTTCAGTTAAGAATTGCCGATCTGAACGGTTCAATAATCGACGCCGTTCACAACGAGGGAATGACCCTTTCGATAAACATAGGAATTTCGGCAATATTTCTGGCGTTGGCGTTTCTCTATTTTATTTTATTCTTTTTCTACTCAATGAAGAAGGAAAATTTATACTATTCTCTTTTTACGCTCTTTATCGCGCTTACGTTTTTGTTGCAGATGCTTAACAGATTTAATCACACGAGCTTGGCATTTTATATTTTTACTAATTCGTTGAACTCAGTATTAGTTCTTTTCATTTTCCCTTCTTATTTGGCGTTTCTCTATTCCATATTTTATGAAAAGTTTCCAAAGCAGTTTTGGTTTTTTACGATTGGGGCGGTTGTTTTATCGGTAACGTCATATTATTTGGCTCAAGATTTTGAAAGCGTTTTTCGATATCTGATTCTCGCTTATATTTTTATTTCTACTATCGAAGGTTTGCGCGTAATCTATATTTCGATAAGGAAAAAGAAAAGCAATGCGGCGATAATAGGGATAGGCGTTACAATATTTGCGGTCTTTATAATTACAATGTTTATCCTGGGCGTAACGGGGAACGCAAACATCAATTCTTTATGGGGCATTGTTCTTTTCTTTTTGGGGTTGATAAGTTTACCCGCTTCAATGTCGGTTTTTCTGGCTCGGGACATTGCCGTAACAAATAAAAGATTAAAAGAGCAGCTGGAAACCGTAAAAGAACTTTCTGAAAAACAAATTCGGCAGGAAAGAAAAAACGCCGAGCTGAAACTTCAAGCGGAATTAGCCGAAGCGGAAAACAAAAGAAAAACAAAAGAACTCGAAGAAGCGCGCCAACTGCAGCTTTCAATGCTTCCCAATGAACTGCCGAAAATCCCGAATTTGGACGTAGCCGTTTATATGCAGACCGCTACGGAAGTAGGAGGCGACTATTACGATTTTCACGTCGGGCTTGACGGAACGCTTACCGTTGTAATTGGCGACGCTACCGGGCACGGGCTTAACGCCGGAACAATTGTAACGGCGACAAAAAGTTTGTTTAATTCCTACGCGCAGAATCCCGATATTCTTTTTACTCTCGCTGAAATCTCCCGTTCGATAAAACAAATGAAATTCAAAAGGCTTTCGATGTGTCTTTCGTTGTTAAAAATAGACGGAAACAAATTAAGAATATCCGCCGCCGGTATGCCGCCCGCGCTTATTTACAGAGCCGCCGATAAAAAGTTTGAAGAAATTCTGATTAAGGGAATGCCGCTTGGAGCGACAGACCATTTTCCTTATCAATTAAGAGAGACCGAATTGTTTTCGGGGGACGCAATGTTATTGATGAGCGACGGCTTCCCTGAATTGTTTAACGAGAAGAAAGAAATGTACGGTTACGATAGAGCAAAAGAGACGTTTTTTGAAGCGGCGGAAAGTTCGGCGGAAACGATAATTGAAACGTTGAAACGGAAAGCGACGGAATGGGCAAACGGCAAACCTCCCGACGACGACATTACTTTTATCGTTTTGAAAATGAAATAAGTTTAGTAAATTAAAATAGCGTATATTAATTCCTAATAAATTCCCGCACTTAGCGCTTAAAAAGTAAAAAGATTTACCCCATTTTAAAAAGAGACAAAAAGAAAGCAGGTTGTGTTATGGAACATAACAAGACAAGATATCTATTAATTGTTGTCGCTCTAATTTTAAGCAATACAATATTTGCGCAGCAACATACAAAGACTGAAGCTAATGCCGACCTTATAGAATATACTTCAAAAGAAGGGCTGCCCACGACTGATATTGCAAAAATCTTTCAAACCAAAGACGGGTATATTTGGCTTTCCGGCATTGAAGGAACTTTCAGATTTGACGGTTATGATTTTGATGAAATCGGTCGCGAATACGGCGTTCAGCAAATGCAGAATATGTATTACGACTCGACAAAAAATGTAATCTATTTTGCTTCCCCAAAAAAGTTTATTGTTTTTGACGGAATTGAATTTAAAGTTTACGGTGAGAAAGAAGGATATAAAATAAACGGTTTGTCGGGTCAAGTAATTACGCTGCTAAATGCCGACAGCAAGGGGAGAATTTGGATCGGTTCGGCGACGCATTTTGTTGATAGAAAGTTTAACGGCGGATTAACTATGTTTCTCGATGGAAAGTTTACTCAATACGATTCAACCGCTTTTCCTTTGCACAATGCGTCAAATTTTATCGAAACTCCATACGGAGATCTAATTTTCGGCTCGAGCGGAAAAAACACCCAAACCGCCGAAGGCTCTTACATTGCATTATTCAAGCAAGGGAAATTCAGAAGGATTGATGAATCCGAGGGAGTGTATTTG
>JAADIR010000285.1:0-3123 GCA_013151245.1 Chlorobiota bacterium | reverse complement strand
ATTATAACGTCTATTGATAATTCCGGAAACACTTGGATAGCCTTTCAAGGCGTAAATACTTTTACGGGAAATAATAATATTAACGATCAAAACACATCGGGCGTTTTAATGTACGACGGCAATAAATTCCGACAATATCCGGAAATTCATAAACTGTTAAGTTCGAAAACAATTCCGATTCTTGCGGCATACAGTAAAACTCAAAATAAAATCTTTTTAACTACCGCCTCGCCGTTTCCGACTTTATTTAATAAAAAAAATAAAAACATATTGGAATTTGAAAACGGTAAATGGGAGTATTCAGATTTTTTCAAAGAAGTTAATACGGTAAAAAACCTTAGAACGAAGGAGGAACTAAATGATTTTAGTTATTGGGCGACTGTTTTTACAAAAGCAAATCGGTTTTTCCCGGAACTTTTGGCTTTTGTTTCAACTTCAGTAGATCAATCGCAGAGTTCAAAATATCCGACGGAATTATATAATTATGAGGAAGGGAATTGGTCTAAATTTGACGCATTTAACGGAAACATTATCGGCGAGTTAAAAGACGGCGTTTTATTAAGCACTAAAAAAGGTTTCGGAATTTATTACCCGAATAAATCAAAAATGCTTACGAAAAAAGACGGTTTGCTAAGAATCACTTCAGGCATTCTAAATCTAGATACTGACAGAAACGGAATTGTTTGGATATCATATTCTTATTCCAGACTCCCTGCATACGCAAATATAGAAAACGCGGGAATCAATATTTGGGACGGAACGAAGCTCCATAAATATACGGAAAAGGACGGCTTAAAAAGTAACGTTTCATTTTCTACTTATCAAGATACAAAATTTAGGGTGTGGGTTCCCACTTCAAAAGGAATAACGGTGGCGCGTGAAATAAAAAATAGCGAGGGAAATTGGATATTCAAATTTAAAAATATAAATAATTCCGGCAACGTTGATTATAACGTAACGAACGTAATGGAAACGAAAAGCGGGAATATCTATGCTTGGCAGAATTATGTAAGACCTGAATCCGGTAAAATGACGGCGGCTGATTTTTATCTCGGTAAATTTGACGGAGAAAAATTCGTTGAAATTAAATCGCCCTTCGATGAAGATGAAAATAGCAAAAAATACCAGATGATAAGCTTAAAAGAAGGTATCGGCGGGAATATATGGATTGAAGGATTGTTTTCAGAGAATATTAAAAATTTAACTTCCGTTCCTACAAAGATTTTAATATACGACGGGAAAAAATGGTCGTCTCCGCCGAAAAGCTGGAACGTTCCCAAAGAGCAATTACATTATGTAGGCGAGTTGGCAAACGGAATGTATTTTTTAACCGTTGACGGGTTTTACAATTTTAACGGCGAAAAATTCATTAATCTCAGCGATAGCGTCAATGCCAATGCCGATTTCAGAGTATTAAAAGGCGCAAGCGTTGCGGGAACTCAGACTGAAATTCAAGCGGGAAATAAACTTTATATTAGACTCAGAAACAAAGGTCTTGCAATTTTTGACGGAAAGAATTTAAACTTTTACACAATAAAAGACGGTCTTCCTTCGGCGGATATTTCAAATCCCGAAATCGATTATAACGGAAACGTAACTTTCGGGTTTCCCTCGGGCGGGCTGGTAATTCAGGGCGAGAAATTTCAAGCGTATTATGACGATGAAAATATTGTTACCGGCGGCGCTTATGTTGTTGCTAAGGATATTAACGGAAACTTATTAAGGTTTTATAATGGAGTGGGGCTGCACGTTAAACGCATAGAACATAAGAGCTATCCCTTAAAAATATCCGCGGTGGCGGTTAATTCCCGTTACTTTTTTTACAATTACCCGAGCGAGTATTCATATTTCGAAAATTCATTTCAATTTAGCTATGCCGCATTAAATTATAAGGATCCTAATCAAACTAAATATGAACGCTTTTTGGAAGGCTACGACAAAGATTGGGGAAGACCGACTAAAGTCTCTTTCTCGGAATATCAGAATCTTCCTCCGGGAAAATATACGTTAAGGGTAAGAGGAATTACATCCAATGAAATGAAAACTAATGAAGCTTCATATACTTTTATCATTAATCCGCCGGTTTGGAAAACTTGGTGGGCTTATTCTTTTTATGCGTTGTTTTTAGGGTTCGGGCTGGTAAGCATTCGAAAATATGAAAAAAGAAGAATGAAGCTGAAACAGGCAAACCGCTTAAGAAAAGAACGTTCGGAGGCGAGAATTAGAGAAGCCGAACTGCGGGCTAAAGCCGCGGAAACTCAGAACAAACTAATTCAAGTGGAAAATGAACGAAAGTCCAAAGAATTGGAAGAAGCCCGCCAACTTCAACTTTCGATGCTTCCTAAAGAATTACCCGATATTCCAAACCTTGATATTGCCGTTTTTATGCAGACGGCTACAGAAGTAGGAGGCGATTATTATGACTTCCACGTTGGAATGGATGGAACTCTTACTGTTGTAATTGGCGACGCAACCGGACACGGACTAAACGCGGGAACGATTGTAACGGCAACCAAAAGTTTGTTCAATTCTTATGCTCCTAATCCCGATATACTTTTTACTTTCTCCGAAATATCGCGCTGTATTAAAGGATTAAAATTTAGAAGACTTTCGATGTGTTTGTCCTTATTAAAAATTCAGGGAGAAAATCTGAAAATGTCATCAGCCGGAATGCCGCCGGCATTAATTTACAGAGACAGTAAAAAAGAATTGGAAGAAATTATGCTTAAAGGAATGCCGCTCGGCACAACGGATAAATTCCCTTACGAACTAAGCGAAATAACTTTAGGAGCGGGAGATACAATCCTACTGAGCAGCGACGGTTTCCCTGAATTATTTAACGAAAAGAAAGAGATGTTTGGCTACGACAGAGTGAAAGAAACATTCACGGAAGTTGCCGGCAAACCGTCTGAAAAGATAATTGAACATTTAAAAGACACAGCTTCAAATTGGACGGGCGGCAAAGCGCCGGATGACGACGTAACGTTTGTAGTGATAAAAGTAAAATAGCTAAATGCTTTTAGGATAAATCATATTATGAAAAAAAAATTATTTACAACATATATAAAAAAAATACTGTTTTTTAATGTGTTATTTTCAGCATTTTTTATGCCGGCAGTTACT
>JAADIR010000011.1 GCA_013151245.1 Chlorobiota bacterium | reverse complement strand
TCAATTCGCCGTTTTCCATCGGAATTTGTCCCGACGTAAAAACAAAATCCCCAACCTTAACCGCGGGAACGTAAGCCGCTAAAGGTTTCGGGGGAAGTTCTAACTCGATTCCCATTTCTTTTAACTTTGTTTCATACATAATCTTTTCTCCATTTTTTCTAACATAAAAATATACTTTATTTACGGATAATTTAAAACAGTTATACGAGTTTGTTTTTGAATTGCAACTGGTAGTAACGCAGATTGCTTAGCGCAGCGGGCAATCTGCGAGCGTAAATGCTGTGCGAAACGTGAGAAAAAACTCTCTGCTCTTTATCAAGCCACAGATTGACCGTCCCGATTTTTCGGGACTAATCAATCTGTGCTACAAAAACGTTCAGCACAACATCCGCGTTTCTGCCACATACGGCACGCAGACATACGCGCAGCGTCCCTTTGGGAAAGTCTGCGGCTACCATTTAACATTTTCGTAACATTCCCAAAATTGCTATTCGAAATCAAATCCGGTATATTTTAAGTTCGTTTTTTTTAACGCTTTAACGGTGGAGTTTATGGCAGAAACGCCTTTAATGACGCAATATTTCAAGATTAAAAGCGAACACCCGGATACGATTTTGTTATTCAGGGTGGGCGATTTCTTCGAAACATTCGACGAAGACGCCAAACTTGCGTCCAAAGTTCTCGGCATAACTTTAACCAAACGCGCCAACGGAAAAGCGGCTTTCGTTCCCCTTGCGGGATTTCCGCATCACGCTATCGATACTTATCTTCCCAAGCTCGTCCGCGCCGGATACAGAGTTGCGATTTGCGAGCAAATGGAAAACCCGAAGTTCGCGAAAGGTATTGTCAAACGGGACGTTGTTGAAGTCGTTACGCCCGGCGTTGCTTTCAGCGATAAACTTTTAGACCATAAAAAAAACAACTATCTTCTCGCCGTTTTTCTTGAATCGGATTCGGCGGGACTTTCGTTCTGCGACGTTTCAACCGGAGAGTTTTTCGCTTACGAAGTGCCGATCCAAAATCTTCCGCAGCAGTTCGGACTTATCAATCCTGCGGAAATTATAATTTCTAAAAATCAAAAAGCGTCGCTTCAAAGCGTGATTGAAAAAACCGTTCCCGAAGTAAGAATTACAAAAGCGGACGAATGGATTTTTCACTACGATTACGCAAAAGAGCTTGTCGTCAACCATTTCAATGTTAAAACGCTAAAAGGTTTCGGGATAGAAAACTTGCGAACCGGTTTGATCGCCGCCGGCGTAATTATGAATTACTTAAAAGAAACGCAAAAGACAAATCTCACTCACATAAATAAAATCGGGCTTTACAATCCGTCCGATTACATGCTGCTCGATTTCGCGACGAAAAGAAATTTGGAAGTTACTTTTTCAATTCAAAGCGGCGGGCGCGAAGGAACGCTAATTTCGATTCTCGATAAAACGAACACGGCAATGGGCGGGCGGCTTTTGAAAAAATGGATTGCCGCTCCTTTGAGAAAACTTGAACCGATTTTGCAGCGCCAAGAATCTATCGAAGAACTTTACGACAAAAAGACTTTGCGGAACAATCTGCGCGACGAATTAAAAGAGATAGGAGACTTGGAACGGTTGATTTCAAAAGTCTGCACCGGAAGAGCAAATCCGCGCGAAGTGGTAAATATCAAAACGTCGCTGAAAAAGATTTCGCTCATCAAGCAGCTTCTCGACCAATCGGAAGCGCCTACAATCTCGAAAATAAACGAGAATCTCAAAGAGCTGGAAGATTTAATTTTCCTCATCGAAGAAGCGATTGCCGAAGAGCCGCCGCTGGCGATAACCGAGGGCGGAATTATCAGAAGCGGTTACAACAAAGAACTTGACGAACTGCGCGACATTTCCGGCAACGCGAAAAATTGGATTGCTAATCTGCAAAAATCGGAACGCGAACGAGCGAACATTCCTTCGCTAAAAGTAAATTTCAACAAGGTCTTTGGTTATTACATTGAAATAAGCAACGCGCATAAAGATAAAATTCCCGACGATTACATCCGCAAGCAAACGCTCGTAAATAGCGAACGTTACATCACGCCGGAATTGAAAAAATACGAAGACAAAATTCTGAACGCGGAAGAAAAGATCGCAGAGCTTGAATACAATCTATTCAACTTCGTGCGTAAATCTATTGCGGAGCGGACGACTGAAATTCAAGAAAACGCGTCGCTGATTGCGATGCTCGATTGTTTCGTCTCTTTTGCCGAAAGCGCGGAAGAATATAATTACGTAAAGCCGGAAGTTAACGAATCGAACGAGATCAACATTGTTGAAGGCAGACATCCGGTCGTTGAAAGGATTCTTCCGCCGGGAGAAAAATTCACTCCGAACGACAGCCGAATTTCGAACGAAGAAAATCAAATTTTAATTATCACCGGTCCGAACATGGCGGGCAAATCGGTTTACTTGCGGCAGGTAGGATTGATAGTTCTACTCGCTCAAATCGGCTCTTTCATTCCGGCAAAGGAAGCGAGCGTGGGAATTGTAGATAAAATATACACGCGCGTCGGCGCAAGCGACAACATTGCCGCCGGCGAATCGACATTTCTCGTCGAAATGCAGGAAGCGGCGAACATACTCAACAACGCCACAAACAAAAGTTTGATTTTGCTCGACGAAATCGGGCGCGGCACAAGCACGTTCGACGGACTTTCAATCGCGTGGGCGATAACCGAATACCTTCACGAAAATCCGAGCGTCGCAGCCAAAACGCTTTTCGCCACTCACTATCACGAGTTGAACGAACTTGCGTCGATCTTTCCGAGAATCAAAAATTTCAAAGTGGAAGTGCGGGAATTCGACGACAAGGTGATTTTCCTTCACCGCGTTTCCCCGGGAAGCGCAGACCACAGCTACGGAATACAAGTGGCGCAAATGGCGGGACTTCCGATTTCAATCACTCATCGCGCGAAAGAGATTCTTTTCAATCTTGAAGACAAAGAATTAACGCCTTACGAAAAGAAAATAGAACGGATGCAAAAGCAAAAATCGGAAGAAGGTCAACTCAGTCTTTTTGAATTTAAGGACGACGAACTGAGAAAAGAGATTTCGGAAATTCCGATAAATAATTTGACTCCGTTGGAAGCTTTGAATAAGTTAAGTGATTTAAAGAAAAAAGTTAAGGAATAAAGGCGGAAAAAATGAAAACAATAAAATCTTTTACGACGTTTGCCGCGTTACTTTTCGTTGTCGCAACAATCGCTTCCTGCTCGAAAACGGAATCGGAATACGTCGCGAAAGTGGAAGCTTACCGAGCGCACAAAGATTCGCTGATGCAATTCGCGCAAAATTCCCCTTTCAATTTTAAAGAGAAAGTAGAATTTCATCCGCTAAAATATTACGACGTCGATACGAATTTTGTTTTCAAAAGCAAACTCTACTTGTATCCCGAACAGGACACAATAACGGTTTACGGCACAAAAGGAGAAAAGAGAAAAGCGATTAAGTTCGGATATCTGAAAATAAAAGACGAGAAGTTGAACGTTTACAAAAACCTCGGACGCGACGGCGAAATTTATTACGGCGTTTGGTTTACCGACGAAACGACGAACGAAACCACTTACGGAGTCGGACGCTATCTCGATTTTGAATACAACGACAATCCCGATTTTGTTTACACGATTGATTTTAATTACGCGTATAATCCCTATTGCGCGTACAGCGCCGCTTATTCATGCGCAATTCCCACAAAAGAAGACCATTTGAGCATGAAAATTGAAGCGGGCGAAAAGAAATTTCACGATTAATAATTGGAGTTAGTTTTGGTTATTGTAATAAAAAAAAACGCGACAGAAGAACAGATAATTGAAATAACGAACCGTCTTGAAGATTACGGTTTCGACGTTCACCGTTCCGACGGAAGGCAGAGAACAATTCTCGGCGCAATAGGCGTTCAACACGATTTCGACACGAGAAAGATAAAAATCATGGACGGCGTGGCGGACGTTTACCGCATCACCGCGCCGTATAAATTGGCGAGCAGAAGTTTCCAGCGCGAAGACACGCAAATAACAATCAAGGACGTGGTTATCAGTTCCGAAAAAATAAATATGATCTCCGGACCTTGCTCTATTGAAAACGAAGATCAAATGTTCACGCTTGCGGAAACGGTGGCAAAATCGGGCGCGAAAATTTTACGCGGCGGCGCTTACAAACCGCGCACTTCGCCCTATTCGTTTCAAGGACTCGGCGAAGAAGGATTGAAACTTATTCGCAAAGCGGCGGACGAATTCGGTTTGATTGTAATAACGGAAATTCTTCAAATAGACCAAATTGACGCGTTAACGAAATACGCCGATATACTTCAAGTAGGAGCGCGCAATATGCAGAACTTCGCGCTGTTGAAAGAAATCGGAAAAACAAGAACGCCCGTGATGTTAAAGCGCGGACTTTCCGCGCGGATAGAAGAATTTTTGATGTCGGCGGAATACGTTCTCGCCAACGGAAATAAAGAAGTCTTTTTGTGCGAGCGCGGAATTCGAACGTTTGAAACAATGACGAGAAACACGTTCGACCTTTCGGCGATTCCCGTGGTTCACGAAAAAAGTCACTTGCCGATATTCGCCGATCCTTCGCACGCTACCGGATTACGTAGTCAAGTTCCCCCGATGGCTCGCGCCGCGGTAGCCGCCGGAGCCGACGGGCTGATGATTGAAATTCACAACGAACCGGAAAAAGCTCTTTCCGACGGACCGCAAGCGTTGCTGCCGGATGAGTATCTCGATTTAATGGACGAACTTAGAATGATAGCAAAAGCGATAGGCAAGGAATTTGCTTGATGATTGAACGCGTTTCGATAATCGGACTCGGACTTATCGGCGGCTCCATAGCCAAAGCGTTGAAACAGACGAAATACAATCTCGAAATCTCCGCTTTCGACAAAAAGGAAATTCTCGACGCCGCTATTCAAGATAAATCTATCGACGTGGGTCTCGGCGGAATCGACGAAGTCTTTTCGGCGGATTTGATTTTCATCTGCCTTCCGCTAGATTTAACGCTCTACACTCTCGAAAATATCGCGCCCAATTTGCACGACGGAATAATTGTTACCGACGTTACAGGCGTTAAATCTCCCGTTCAGAAAAAATGGGATTCGCTCAATTGCGAAGGAACTTACATCGGTGGACATCCGATGACCGGAAAGGAAGTCGGAGGTTACGAAAATTCCGATCCGCTTTTGTTTGAAAATTCCGTTTATATTATTTCGGAAACGATTCGCAAACATCCCGAAGCGCATCCGCTTCTTCTTCTTATTCAAGCGATGGGCGCGCGTATAAAAATTTTGAATCCGATTGTTCACGACGAGATCGTCGCCACGGTAAGTCATCTTCCTCAACTTCTTTCGGTTTCGCTGCTCAATCACGCGGCGCGGAAGGAAAGCAAAATAAATTTTCTCGATTTCGCCGCCGGCGGTTTTCGCGATATGACGCGAGTCGCTTCGAGCGAGTTTTCGATTTGGGAATCGGTCATTCAACAGAATAAAGAAAAAATTATAGCTTCGCTCGATAACTACATCGAAGAACTCCATTCGGTGAAAAACATTCTGATCAAAAACCAACTTGATAAACTGAGCAAAAAATTTGAAAACGCGCGGATAAGACGCGACGAAGTCCCGAAGAATAACAAGGGTTTTCTTTCGCCGCTTTTTGATATTTACGTTTTTGTGAAAGACGAGCCGGGAGTGGTGAGTAAAATTTCAACTACGCTCTACAAACGGGGAATCAACATCAAAGATATTGAACTGCTTAAAATACGAGAAGGTACCGGCGGAACTTTCCGGCTTTCGTTCGATTCTGAAAAAGACGCAACGGCTGCGAAAGATCTTGTTGAAAGACTCGGATTCAAAGCGAAGTATTAATTCTTTATTGTTAGATAATCAATTTGCAGATTGCAAGCAATCCGCGATACAAAAAGCATAATTATCCATTCTCAATTTTCAATTATCCATTGAGCCAAGGCTTCAGCCGTTCTATTCCCGTCTATCGCCGCAGATACGATTCCGCCGGCGTAACCCGAACCTTCTCCCGACGGAAAAAGTCCGTTTAGCGAAACCGACATTAAATTTTTCGAATCTCTAACTACTCGAATCGGAGCGCTTGTTCTCGATTCAACCGCCAAAAGAAGCGCTTCTCCGGTTAAATATCCTTTCATTTTTTTATCGAATTCGTATATGCTCCGAACTAAACGTTTTGCAATCCCTTTAGGGAGCAAGTCGTGAAGCGGAGCAGATAGCGCTCCCGGAATATACGACGTTTCCGGTAAAGTTGACGACGTTCGTCTTTTTAGAAAATCGGTCACTCTTTGAGCGGGAGCAGATTGATTTCCGCCGCCGAATTCAAACGCATTTTTTTCAACTTCAGCTTGATAAGCGACCGACGCTAATTCATTATTTTTCTTATATTTATGCCAATCTCTTTCAGTAACTTCAACCACTAATCCGGCATTCGCAAAAGGAGAATTTCTTCGTGAAAGGGACATTCCGTTCAGCACAAGTTCATCGGGAGAAGTAGCGGCGGGAATTATGATTCCGCCCGGACACATACAAAAAGAATAAACGCCTCTTCCATCCACTTGGCACGATAAATTGTAGCTTGCCGCGGGAAGATATTCCCCTCTTTCCGCTCCGTGATATTGAATCGTATCAATTAATTTTTGCGGATGTTCGATTCTTACTCCCAACGCAAACGGTTTTTCTTCCAACAATGCTCCCGCGTTTTGCAGCATTTGGTAAACGTCCCGCGCCGAATGTCCCGCCGCAATTATCACTGCGTCGGTTAAAATCTCTTTTTCATTTACTTTAACGCCGATGATTCTATCATCCTTTTTTATCAAATCCGTTACTTTCGAATTGAAATGGATTTCGCCGCCGTTTGCAATTATTGTTTCTCTTATATTTTCAACCACTTTCGGAAGAACGTTCGAACCGATGTGAGGATGCGCGTCGATTTCGATTTCCGGCTGCGCGCCGTGTTCGACGAATATCTCTAAGATTCGTTTTACGTTTCCTCTTTTGTGGGAACGCGTGTGAAGTTTTCCGTCGCTGTAAGTTCCCGCGCCTCCTTCGCCGAAGCAGTAATTCGAATCGGGATTTACGAAATGCTCTTGCTGTATTTTTTTCAAATCAAGACGTCTTGCTTGAACGTCCTTTCCCCTTTCGAAAATTATCGGTTTAATTCCCGCTTCAAGCAAACGAAGCGCTGCGAAAAGTCCCGCCGGACCGCTTCCGACAATCGCCGCTTTTTTATTCGTCGGCGGCTTAAATTTCATCGACTCCTTTTTAGGAATAAATTTTTCTCCGACGTAAACTTCAACGCGCAGACGATAAACGGGCTTTTTCCTCGAATCAATTGAACGGCGAAGTATTCTCACTTCCGTAATTTCGCTTTCGGAAACGCCTATTTTTTTCGCGGCTTCGATAAGTATTCTTTTTTCGTTTTTGATATTTATCGGATGTATTGTTATTTCGGTTTGTTTGATCATTGAAGCGTCCCCTAACTATGGAGAAAATATTGAATACTTAAAGATAACTTTTTTTTAAGAACCTTTCCGCGCAAATCATAACAAATCATAAAAATCCGCGTTCCTATCTATTCTCGAAGCAAAGAAAATGTTGCCCGCGGATTGACCGCTTCGCTCGGAATAACGGAGCGTTTTCGTCTTTCGTTTTTACGTTTCACGTTTTTTTTTATTTCCGTTTCACGCAAAAAAAAAGAGCCGGAGTAAAACCGGCTCGATTTGGAATTATTACAAATGCTCGCAAAATATTAACTGCATCCGGTCGTCTCGCCGCAAGTTTCGCATTTAAGGCAAGTGCCGTTGCGAACCATTGTCATGCTTTGACAGTTGGGACAAATATCGCCCGTGTAACCGCGCTGACGCGCGAGCGCCACTTCTTTGTTCCGTTGTTCCACTTCTTCTCTTAGTTTGTTATGCCCGTTAACGCTTTCGCTTAGACTAATTTTCGGGCGTTCGATGGTTCTTTCGCTGATAACTTCTTCGCTTTCGTAATCTTTGTCGGGCATGTGAATATCGAAATCTTCATGGCGCATTTCTTCTTCGGGATCGACGTGCGCTAAATCGTTTCTTCCGAGATACGATACCGCGAGTTCGCGGAAAATGTAATCGATTACGGAAGTCGCCATTTTAATTCGTTTGTTGCCCGAAACAATTCCGCTCGGTTCGAAGCGGGTAAATACAAACGCGTCAACGAATTCTTCCAACGGAACGCCGTGCTGCAGTCCGAGAGAAATAGCGATCGCGAAATTGTTCAAAAGACTTCTGAACGCCGCGCCTTCTTTGTGCATATCGAGGAATATTTCGCCGAGCTGTCTGTTTTCATATTCGCCCGTGCGGATGTAAACGGTCTGTCCGTTGATTTTTGCTTTTTGCGTATAGCCTCCGCGTCTGTCGGGCAATCTTTTTCTCTTCGCAATATATCTGTGTATAATTTTCTCGGCAATTTTTACGATGTCGTTATCTTCTTTCGCTTCTTGAATATCTTCGATCTCTTCGTCGGAAACGCTGTTTAGCGGCTGCGAAAGTTTCGAGCCGTCTCTGTAAATCGCGTTCGCCTTCAAACCGTATTTCCAAGATTTAATGTAAGCGTCGAGAATATCGTCGATAGTCGCTTCGTAAGGGAAGTTAACCGTTTTTGAAATCGCGCCCGATACAAACGGCTGAGCCGCCGCCATCATGTTAATGTGGGCTTCGGGACGAATATATCTCGCGCCCTTCTTTCCGCATTTGTTGGCGCAATCAAAAACCGCGTAATGTTCCTGCTTGAGGAACGGAGACTTTTCAACGGTCATTGTTCCGCAGATATAATCGTTCGCTTCTTCGATTTCTTCTTTCGTAAAGCCGAGCCATTCAAGCAAATCGAATTTGAAATTATCGAGCAAAGCCTGCGGTATATTGAGTTTGTCGCGCAGAAATTCTTCGCCGATTGAATATTTATTGAAAACGAAACTAATTTCGAAAGCCGAAGGCAGCAAATCTTCAATCTTGTTAATCACCTCCTCGGTAAATCCTTTCGCCTTCAAACTCGCTCTGTTTATATGCGGACAGCCTTCCAACGAACCGGCGCCTTTGGCGTATTTTACTATTTCGTTAATCTGATCTTTATTGTATCCGAGTTTGCTCAAAGCCGGCGGAATAGATTGATTAATAATTTTGAAATAACCGCCGCCCGCTAATTTTTTGAATTTAACCAGCGCAAAATCGGGTTCAATTCCGGTCGTGTCGCAGTCCATCAAAAGCCCAATTGTTCCGGTGGGCGCGATAGCCGTAACCTGCGCGTTTCTGTAGCCGTAACGCTCGCCCAAGTTCACCGCTTGATCGGAAGATTCTTTTGCGGCTTTCAGCAAATCGGAGGGACAATATTCAGGATTTATTCCCATCGGGAAAACCGAAAGCTCTTCGTATTCTTCTTTCGGCACGTTATAAGCGGCGCGTCTGTGGTTTCTAAGAACGCGAAGCATCTGCGTTTTATTTTCTTCATATTTGGCGAACGTTCCGAACTCTTTCGCCATTTCGGCTGACGCTGCGTAAGCCGTCATGTGCATAATAGCCGAAACCGCGCCGAGGATAGCCGTCGCTTCTTTGCTGTCGTAAGGAATTCCCTGCCGCATTAAAAGCGCGCCCACGTTGGCGTAGCCGAGACCGAGCGTTCTGAAATCGTAACTGTTCTGCGCCATCGATTTGCTCGGGAACTGCGCCATCAGAACGCTTATTTCGAGGACGAGCGTCCATAATTTTGTAGCGTGTCTGAACTGTCTGATTTTGAATTTCTGCTTTGCGTCGTCGTAAAACTTAACAAGATTCAACGAAGCCAAATTGCAAGCCGTGTCGTCTAAGAACATATATTCGGAACACGGATTAGACGCTTTGATTTCTCCGCTTTCCGGGCACGTGTGCCATTCATTAATAGTAGTGTGATATTGAATTCCCGGGTCGGCGGAAGACCACGCCGCGTAACCGACTTGTTCCCATAAATCTTTTGCCTTCAAAGTTTTGGAAGGTTTGGGAAGACGTCCTTCTTTTTTCGCTTTCGCTTTTTCCGTGCGCCAGAAAAGGTTCCAATCGCCGTCGGAAAGAACCGCTTCCATAAAATCGTTAGTCACGCGAATTGAATTATTCGAGTTTTGACCTGAAACAGTGGCGTATGCTTCCGAATTCCAATCGACGTCGTATTCGGGAAATTCAATTGATTTGAAGCCTTGTTTTGCGAGATGAATAACTCTGTCGATATAATTCATCGGAATCTGCGCTTTTCTCGCTTCATGGATAGCGGCTCGCAATTTTTTATTTTCTTTTTTATTGAATCTGTCGTTTTCGGGATGCTCGTCGTAACAAGATTTCATTATTCTGTTCAGATGAAAATTGGTCAATTTCGAGCCGGCAACGAGAGCGGCTACTTTTTGTTCTTCAACATTTTTCCAATTGATATATTCTTCGATATCGGGATGATCGACGTCGAGCGTTATCATCTTTGCGGCGCGTCTCGTAGTTCCGCCGGATTTAATGGAGCCCGCCGCGCGGTCGCCAATTTTTAAAAACGACATCAGCCCCGACGATCTGCCTCCGCCGCTGAGAAGTTCTCCTTGACCGCGAATATCGGAAAAGTTGCTTCCCGTTCCCGAGCCGTATTTGAAGAGGCGCGCTTCTCTCATCCACAGATCCATTATTCCGCCTTCGTTGACCAAGTCGTCTCTAACGCCTTGAATAAAACATGCGTGCGGCTGCGGGTGAGAATATGAATCTTTAGATTCCGTTAACTCGCCGGTTTTATAATCGACGTAATAATGCCCTTGCGAAGGACCGTTAATTCCGTAAGCCCAATGCAGACCGGTGTTAAACCACTGCGGGCTATTCGGAGCAGCCATTTGATTTGCCAGCATAAAATTCAGTTCGTCGTAAAATGCTTTGGCGTCTTCTTCAGTGTCGAAGTATCCGGCTTTCCAGCCCCAGTAAGTCCAAGTTCCCGCCAGTCTGTGAAACACTTGCCGCGAATCGTTCTCATAAGAATAGCGATCTTTAGGCGGAAGTTCTTC
This sequence comes from Chlorobiota bacterium, assembly GCA_013151245.1. Classification (GTDB taxonomy): domain Bacteria; phylum Bacteroidota; class Ignavibacteria; order Ignavibacteriales; family Melioribacteraceae; genus JAADIR01. The sequence goes on along the minus strand of JAADIR010000011.1, from coordinate 27,507 downwards.
CAATCTTTTCTGATCGGCGACCGACGGCTGCAGCCATTTCGGAACGCTTTTCTCGTTCAATTTTTTCAGCAATCTCGGAACGCCCGCTTTTCTGAAATATTTTTGCGCGATGATATCGGTAGCGACTTGCGACCACGACGACGGAACCATCACGTCTTCCATTTTAAATACGCTCGAACCGTCTGTGTTTTTTATCTCGGATTTTCTCTTAACAAAGGTAAAGGATGATAACGGGTCTTCCCCCGCGGTAGTAAACAGGCGAGTTATTTTCATATTTCCGCTCCTGACTTAATCAATTTTTAAAGAATACAATTTCCGCGCTAACCGTTTGAATTTAAATAGGTTAACCGTTATTTATTTTTATTTTCCAATTATCGAAAGGGATTGTTAAAAAGCAATTTCTAAAAAAAGAATAAAGCAATTTAACTTTTTCAGACTATTTTAGTAAACAAATTGTTTTATTACCCTTTGGTGTTACTCCAAAAATAACAATATTTGAAATTAACGCAAACAGATTTTTAAATAAAAATAATTCTCCCGAAAAACATTTGGTTTTTTGTCTAAAACATCCGATTTTCAAACTATTTTTTTTGCGATACAAGTCCGTAAATTTCAGATAGATTTGTCAATCGCAAAAAGTGGATGATTTTGGATGTTTTGGATAGTTGGAATTAACTGTGAAAGTTACGATCGCAAAAAGGCCGGTAATCGCGAACGATCCCTACTTGTCGGGAGAGTGAAGCGATCTTTCGAACAAACAGCGTAATTCCTAAATAGAAAAAACCGGCTCTGTGCATAATTCGGTAGATTGCTTCTTCCGACTTCGTCGGAATCGCAATGACCGTCAATTTCAATTGTGCGTGAACGACTGTGGTAATCTGTTAAACAAACTGAATAACCAAAAAACCGTGCAATATCCAATTTTTTTCTTACCTCTCCCTTTTTACCTCTTCCCCAGATCGGCGGATCCCTTTGCTTCGCTCGGGATGACATCCAAAAAAATTATTCCCTCACGCAAACTTTTTCGAAAAATAAGTCTTGAAAATTAGATAAATTTGTTAATTGTAAAAATTAGGAGATACTATATGAAATTTGAACGCTCGGCGGGAATTTTACTTCACCCGACTTCTATTCCAAGTAAGTTCGGAATCGGCGACTTCGGTCCGGACGCATATAAATTTATTGATTTTATGAACGACGCCCGTCAAACGCTTTGGCAGGTTTTTCCTTTGGGACCGACCGGCTACGGAGACTCTCCATATCAGTGTTTTTCTGCGTTTGCGGGAAATCCGCTTCTTATTTCGCCCGAGCTTTTAATTGAAGAAAACCTTCTCGCAGAAAGCGACGTTGCCGATTATCCCTCGTTCAGCAAAACAAAAATCGAATACGGAGAAGTAATTAAAAGCAAAACCGCGCTGCTAAAAAAGGCGTTCGAAAATTTCAAGACTTCCGGAAATTCAGTCGAAAACATTTGCGGAAATTTCTGCGAAGAAAACAAATTTTGGCTCGAAGATTTCGCGCTTTTTATGGCTGCAAAAGAATTCCACGGCGGCGTTATTTGGACGGATTGGGCGGAAGATTTGGCTTTCAGAAAACCGGACGCGCTTGCGGAGTGGAAAGAAAAACTAAACGACAAAATAGAATATCAAATTTTCATCCAATTCATTTTCGCGAAACAATGGAGCGCGGTGAAAAATTACGCCAACGAAAAAGGAATAAAAATTATCGGCGATCTGCCGATTTTTATAGCTTACGACAGCGCGGATCTTTGGGCGAATAAAGAACTTTTTACGATTGACGAAAACGGCAAACTCGAAACCGTAGCCGGCGTGCCGCCCGATTATTTCAGTCCCACCGGACAGCTTTGGGGAAATCCCCTTTACAAATGGGACAAAATGGAAGCGAACAATTTCAAATGGTGGAAACAGCGCCTTAGCAAAATGTACGAGCTTGTTGACATTGTAAGAATAGACCACTTCCGCGGATTCGACGCTTATTGGGAAATTCCGGGCGACGCGCCGACAGCCGAAACGGGACGCTGGGTAAAAGCGCCGGGACATAAATTATTTAACGCCATAAAAGAATCTCTGGGCGACGTTCCGATTCTCGCCGAAGATTTGGGAGTGATTACAAAATCCGTTGAAAAACTTCGCGACGATTTTGAGTTCCCCGGAATGAAAATTCTTCAGTTCGCTTTCGGACCGGACGGCGACAGAAATTTCTTGCCGCACAACTATTCGAAAAACTGCGTCGTTTACACCGGCTCGCACGACAACGACACAACGCGCGGCTTTTTCGAAAATGAAAAGAAGAACGATACCGGAATTTTTGAATGGGCGCAGGAATATCTCGGTTACTTTGGCGACGATATGACTTACCAACTCGTCAGAACCGCTTACGCTTCCGTGGCGAACATTGTAATTATTCCTATGCAGGACATTCTGAATCTCGGCGGCGAAGCAAGAATGAATCTTCCCGGTTCTGCCGGAGGCAACTGGCAATGGCGTTTCACGTGGAATCAAATTAACGAATCGCTCGCCGGGCAATATAAAAAGATGACATTGCTTTATGAACGCCCTTCAGACAAAAACGAAACGGACGAAGAAGAAGAAATTAGAGTATTTGATAATTAATTTTAAAGCGGAGGGAATAATGAAGGATTTACTTAAAATGATTTTCGGCGGCGAGGAAGAAGAAAACTATTCCGCGCCAAATAATGAAAAACAATTTCAGATAGCTACATGCGCGCTCTTCTTGGAGCTGGCTTACGCCGACGATGAGTTTGCGTCGGAGGAAAAGGATTTAATTATAAACGTAATGAAAAAGACTTTTAATCTTAACGACGATGAAGTGAACGAACTTATCAAGCTGGCAGAAGAGCAAATAAATAATAGCGTAAGCATTTACGAGTTTACAAATATCATAAACGAAAAATTCGACAGCGATCAAAAATACGCAATTGTCGAAAACCTCTGGCGTTTAATTTTCGTTGACAAAAAATTCCACGCCTACGAAGATTATTTCATTCACAAAATCGTGAATAATCTGCATCTTTCTCATAAAGATATGATAGCGGCGAAAATGAAAGCAAAAGAACAATTGAAAATGGATAATTGAGAATTTATCACGGCGTAGCGCAGCGAAGACGGATGGATAATTATTCAGCGTAGCGCAGACTTTCCATTCTGCGTTTTGACGGCAAACTATTAAAACCAAATTTTTGTTTTCGCCTAAAAAAATCCCCGATATAAATATCGGGGGTAATTAAATCATCGAGAATGTATCTAACGTCAAAAGAATTCGTCGTTTTTTAAACAATGCACAATGAAAAAATTATCCATTCTCAATTCTCAATTATACATTGCTTTTCAGCTCATTAAAGCGGCGATAGCGGACGTTCCGACGATATCGTCAACCGAACAGCCGCGGCTTAAATCGAACAACGGTTTTTTCAAACCTTGAACAATAGGACCTATTGCTTCCGCGCCGCCGAGACGCTGCGCGATTTTGTATCCGATATTTCCAGCTTGTAAATCGGGGAATACCAAAACGTTCGCTCTTCCGGCTACTTCGCTTCCCGGCGCTTTTCGTTTTCCTACCGATTCAACAATCGCCGCGTCGAATTGCAGTTCGCCGTCGATATTCAAATCGGGGCGTTTCTCTTTTGCTATTTTTAACGCTTCGAGAACTTTATCGATTAACTCGTGCTTTGCGCTTCCTTTGGTTGAAAAGGAAAGCATTGCGACGTAAGGTTCTTCTCCGGTTAAAATTTTATGATTGTCGGCTGTAGTAATCGCGATATCCGCAAGCTGCGCCGCGTCGGGATTCGGAACGACCGCGCAATCTGCAAAGCTGTAAACTTTTTCCGGGAAAATCATTAAGAAGAAACTTGACACAATCGAAATTCCTTCCGGCATTCCCACGCATTGAAACGCCGCGCGGAGAACGTCGCCCGTAGCCGCCGTAGAACCCGCGACCGAACCGTCCGCCATTCCTTCGCGAACCATCATGGCGCCGAAGAACAAATCTTTTTTCATCGTTTCGCGCGCGTCTTCAATCGATATTCCTTTGCTCTTTCGCAAATTGTAAAATATGTTCGCGAAGTCGCTCAGTTTATCCGATTTCTCAGGATCGATAATTCTAACGCCTTGAAGATTAACGCCCAGTCTTTCTGCGGACTCGCGAACTTTTTCTTCGTTACCCAATGTAATTACTTTGCAAATGCCTTGTCCCGAAAGCTTTTCAGCCGCTTGCAACACTCTGTCGTCGTGAGATTCCGGTAAAACGATTGTTCTGTTCAAACCGGAAGCTTTACTTTTGATTGAGGACATTAAATTTGATTCCGACATTTTTCCACCTTTTAAATTTTAATTTGATTGTTCTAATATATTCAAATTGGAGATAATTTTATGATTGGGAAATGATTTTTTTGATTGGTTATTGGTCATTAGTCATTGGTCATTGGTAAATATTTGTCTTCGGGGCAGCGTCTTTTGGAGTTTAACTATGAAGCGATGGTTTTCGCAATGGTTTGTTTAACGATGAAATCCGTGAAAATCATAATTATCATAAAAAATCCGCGTTCTATTTTCTACACAAACTTGCAGATTGCCGCGTCGTCGTCCGGCAGCCGCCGGACTCCTCCTCGGAAGGACGAATGAACAATATCTTTTCAAACTCCGAAGGAGTGATATTATTGTAAAATATGAAGAAAGAAAACAAAAAAAGAACCCCGTAGGAATGACATTATTCGTCGCCTTCATTGGCAATAATATCACTGCTTCGCAGTTTCGCTTATTTTGGGTTATGTCGTTGTTACAATAATTTCACCCCTTCGGGGTTTTACTTTTTTGGCGCTGTTATTACAATAATTTCACCCATGCCTTGCGGCAGGCAAGCCTTTGGGGTTTCTTTTGAGCGTTGTTTTTGCGCTTGCCCTGCGCTGAAGCGCGGGGTTAATGGCGATTTGTGAAAGATGATTTGTCGTGAAAACAACGCGCCGCGCAAGCTGAAGCTTGCGGCTACCAATTCTCTTCCCTCTCCCTTCTTACCTCTTGCACGGCGTGTTTAAGCTGCAGATTGCCCGTCCCGATAAATCGGGACTAAGCAATCTGCGCTACATTCCGCAATTTCGTTTTTCGTTTCTACGTTTAACGTAATAATCCTCGTCCAATTCCTAAATAAAAAAGGAAAAAGGAAAAAGGATTCTAACAATTATAGTAATAAATAATTATATTTTAGGTTTACTATTTATTTCACAAAAATAAAATGGAACTTGAGATTTAACTAATCGTCTAACTGATGAACGATAACTCAAATAATGAAATAAAGGATTTGAAAGCTCAAAGCGAAGAAGAAGATTACGCGTTGATCCGCGCGTTTAATGACGGTAGCGATCAGGCTTATTCCAGGCTTGTCTTTAAACACAAAGATAAAGTGAGGAATCTAGTCTATCTTACTTTGGGCGACACTGAGTTTATCGACGATATTTCGCAGGACGTTTTCATCAGCGTATTTCATAAGATGAAAGATTTCCGGTTCGAATCGAAATTTACGACTTGGCTTTACAGAATTACCGTCAACAAGTGCCGCGATTATCTTCGGAAGAAGAAAGTGCGGAGCATTTTCGTTCCGATAAAAAATTCGGAATACAATCACAGTTCTTCAATGCGAACGGACAGCATTGATATTCCCGCTCTTGTAAGAAGAACAATTGAAAAGCTGCCCGAAAAATTGAAAGAACCGCTCGTCTTACGGGATATTGACGGATTTAGTTACAAAGAAATAGCCGAGAAGTTGGGATGCGAAGTCGGAACGGTAAAATCAAGAATTTTCAGAGCGCGAGAAAGTCTTAAGATAATACTTGAACCGTACAGAAAGGAATTGAACTTATAACGCGGCGAACCGTAAATTAGAAAAGAAAGATTTGAAATTAGCATAATTGCCGTAAGAATTTATTATTCACGATAAAAGGAACGAAACAAGTTTTCAATTCTAAAGTATATGACCGATACAAAAAAAAATATTGCCGTCGAATTTTTCAGAAAGAACCTGCTTCTTATTTCCGCTCTAACTCTTTCAATCATTTTGATGTTCGTCTTCAAAAACAATAACGTTACTTCTCTGCTTAATGAGAAAACGACTTTCCTCTCAAACTTTGAATTGATTGACTTCAAACCTTTGTTCGGCGGTCAACCGCTTACAAACGAAGAAGTTTTTCATTTTCTGATGCACAATCAAATTCCCGTTAACGGAAAAAATGACAGAGTATTAAAAATTCAGGAAAGAAGCCCCAGCGTTTATTCCTACAATATTCGAACGGCTGATTATAAAGAAGAGTTGGGAAGTTATAAAAACTTTCTGAAATATCTACAAGTAACGGAAGCGGAAAAGAAAGCGATCGACAAGGTTCTTCACGAATGCGGAAAAGAATTAAACGAAAATATTTTAAAAGGAAACGAAGACGAACTTGCAATTAGTCCCCGGCTTGTTTCTATCCGTCAAAAGACTTTAATAAAATTATTTTCATATTTATCCGAGATTCGTCCGTCGCTTACCGACGAGATATTTCCGCCCGGTTATTTGCGCCGGAAACATATGACGGAGATGACCGCAATGCGGAATAAACCTGAAAAGTTTCTTATACTGACGCCCGATACGGTTGTGGTTGCCGAGGTAAAAAATTCAAACGGTAATAATAAAGCGAGGAATGAAATTTCCGTTACGTTAAACAGCAGAGAAAAAGGAGGGGTGAGTTTGGAAGTTTTAACGGACAACCATAAAGATTCAAATAATCTTGGAATTGAATGGTATAAAATTCTTCCCACGCACTCAAAAATCGTTTTTAATGAATCGCGCGTTTCCGCGGAAGAAGACTCGCTTCAAAATTACTTGAAGCTCGCGACCGATATGGTAAAACAAATACAAATAACAATTAATTCCGGCAGCCACACAATCTCTTTACGGCATGAAAACGGAAACAGTCGGTTTTCAATTACTTCAGAGGAAGGACTTCACAAATTAGAAAAGATGTTAAATTCAGATTTTAATTTTGCAAACTTTTCAAATATTTCAGACCTTGAAGGAATCGGTTCTCTGATTGATTCCATCTCGCGCAATTACGAAAAAGAAGATTCCGCAGAGTGGGTCGCTAAAATGAACGAATTAATAAAAAAGTGGGGGAAGAAGAACGCCCCCGCGAAAAAAAACAATAAAGAGAAATAATCTTGAAGCAAATGAAAATACCATTTAGAAGTTTGCCCGCCAATAAGCGGCTTGAACATGCGGTTGTTTTATCGATTGTTTTTTTTCTTTTCAGAATTGTTTTTCAATTTACCGACAAAACCGGAATTCTAATTGCCAATGAAGTTTTATTTGTTTTGACGGCATATTTTTGGCTTCTTTATTTTATTGCCGCGCTTTCCGAAAAAAGAATAAAACCGATGTCGATTGCGTTTAACACGGGAATTATTATTGCATTTAATATTTTCGTGGTCGCTATTGCCAACGCCGCGGTTGACGATTGGACTCGGTTTACCGCTTCGGCTTCGCTAATCATTAATATAATTTTTACGCTGGTAAGTTTCATTTTTATTCTTAGCGCATCTTTTGTGCTTGCAAGTTTCAGAGCGCTTTTCTTATTGCAGCAGAAAAAAGACCCGCGAAATTATTTTAATGTAATGCTGTTCTTTTTTATGCTCTCGATGTTTGCTTTGACGATGAATTCTTTTTCCGGCGACGTTTTCTCTTTTGTTGAAACCGCTTTTTTCATAGTCACAATTATTTTAATTTCAATAAATTCCTTGCGCGTGGCATGGATTGCGTTTCTTAACAAAAAAGAAAAAATTACGCTTCTTTTCTTTTCAATTTTACTTCTTTCCCTTTTTACCGCGATATTAATCGTTTCGATGGATTCCGATTTTACAATGAATCTTTTAGGGCGTTTTGCAAAATCGTTGCCTTCATATTTATTGCTGGTAAATTTATACGGCGTAATTTATTTCTCGGTTATTTTTTTTACGACGCTTTTTCATCTTCCTACCGCCGAGGCGTTCGACCGGAAAGCGGAGGAAGTTTCCTCTTTAATTGATTTAAGCAAATTAATTACGCGCGCCTTTGACGAAGAAGAACTTTTAAAAACCGTAACTTCATTATCCGTTAAAGTCTGCAATTCCGATATTTCCTGGCTTGCGGTAAAAACCGTTGACGATTTGGAAATAAGATCGGTAAACGGCATCGGCTTTAAAGAAGCGGACCGCATTACCGGAATGATTCTTCCCGACGATTATAAATCGATTGACGATTTCACGGAAGTTGCAATTGAACAGGTTAACCAAATCAATACCGCCGCTTTTGTGCCTATAAAAATTCACGGCGCTTTAATCGGGTTTTTGTTCATTGCAAAAAAAGAGAAATTCGGTTTTGACGACGACGATATTCAATCGATCAAAGCGTTTGCCGATTACGTTGCGGTGGCTTTTGAGAATGCGGAGTTGATTAAAAAATCAATCGAGAAAGAACGGCTGCAGAAGGAACTTGACGTTGCGCGCGAAGTGCAATATAAAATTGTGCCTTCCGAATCGCCCAAACACAAAAATATTGACGTTGCGTTCGGTTTCCTTCCGGCTTTTGAAGTCGGCGGCGATTATTACGATTTCTTCCTTCTGCCCAACGATAAGTTCTTTTTTATAATTGCAGACGTTTCGGGCAAAGGAATTTCCGCAGCATTTATTATGGCGGAACTGCGCGGAATAATCAGCTCGCTTGTCAGCGTGGCTGAGACCCCCAAAGACCTTTTAATAAAAACCAATAATATTCTTAAAGGACGAATAGACAAAAAAAGTTTTATTACCGCAAGCTGCGGTTTGCTGGATATGAAATCGGGAAAGATGAAATTTGTCCGCGCGGGACACATGCCTATGTTAAAACTTTCCGGCAATGAAATTACCGAATATGCGCCGGGAGGTTTGGGGCTGGCAATAAACTATACCGGAATTTTCGACGAATCGATTGAGGAATTGGATTTTCAACTAAATAATAACGATATTGTAATTCTTTTTACCGACGGCGTTACCGAAGCGCATGATGAAAATCTTAATCTTCTTGGAACTGAAAAATTAAAAGAGTTTATACTCGTTAATCCCGGAGCTTCGGTCGCGGAATTGTCAAGCAGTATTATGAAAGGAATATCGGAATATACGCGTTTGAGTTCTCAATATGACGATATCACTTACGTGTTAATTAAATGGAAAAAATCGATATAAATAATGGAGTATTGAATGGCTGAATTAACTATTCAGACGAGGGAAGAGGGCAAAGTTAACATAATTGATTTAAGCGGTTATCTTGACGCGCACACGGCTCCCCAATTGGAAAACGTTTTCAACAAATTCATAGAAGAGGGAAAATTCAATATTGTCGTTAGTTTCACGGAACTTCAATACATAAGCAGCGCCGGCTTGGGCGTTTTTATGGCATACGTGGAAACCATGAGAGAAAATAACGGCGATATTAAATTCACCAACCTCTCCGAATCTGTTTACAACATCTTCGATCTGCTCGGATTTCCAATGTTATACGAGTTTTTTAAAGATGAAAAAGAAGCGCTCGCAAAATTTAACGAACAAGGAAAGAATTGAATAAGAAATCAGCGATATTCAGCAGGCGTCTCACCGTAAAAAGCTCCACGGAAAATTTGATTGAAATAAGGAACTTTCTTTCGGGCATTGCAGATGAGTTGTCGCTGCCAAAAGATTTAGTCGATAAAATAATTTTATCGGTTGACGAAGCGTGTACGAATATTATTAAACACGCGTACGGTTCGTCCCCTTCCGAGGATATAAATATTAACGTCAAATATTTCAAAGATAAACTTGAAGTCACAATTGTTGATTCCGGAATACATTTCGACCCGAGTTCAGTTCCGCCGCCGGACTTGAAAAAATATGTAAAAGAAAGAAAACACGGCGGATTGGGAATGTTTCTGATGAAAGAATTGATGGACAAAGTAAAATATTCCGCGCTCCCCGGCGGACAAAATCAACTTAAACTCATTAAATATATTTAACGATGAATTTATCAGACCAAAATGCGGCTTTACGAAATTTCTCGGCTTTCGTGGATTTCAGCAACCTGATAAATTCAAGTCTCGACGTAGGGTTTACGTTAAATAACATTCTACTCACCCTTTTCGGAAAGCTCCTTACAACGCGCGGAATTATTGCCATGAAAGGAAACGACGGAATTCTGGAACCGAAGCTCGTTAAAGGAATTCCATCCGAAAGAATAAATGATTTTCCAAAAGAAAGTTTAATCGACGGCGAACTTTCCGAACGACTGAAAAGGTTTCTCGCGGATAATAAATTAGTATATACTCAAAAACTTATTTCGCACAACGGCGTAATTGGAATTATCGCTCTCGGATCAAAATTAACAAACATGCCCTACTCTGAATCGGATATGGAATTCATCGGAACAATAGCAAACACGGGCGCAACGGCAATCGAAAATTCTTTAACGGTTGAAAAAATAAAAACAATTAACAAAGAGCTCGATTCCAAAGTCAACAGACTCAGCGCTCTTTTCGATTTGAGCAAAGAATTCAGCGGAGCGCTTGAGGTCGGCACGGTTAACAAACTTCTCGTCTATTCAATTATCGGGCAAATGCTCGTCTCGAAGTATGCGATACTTTCCGCCGCGGCGGACAAACCTCAAATTCTCGATTCGAAATTTCCCGAGGAAAACGTTCTGAAATTTCTGGATGAAAATCCTTTCGAAAAAATAGACGCGCCGATTTCATGCGATGAAATAAAGGAAATATTTCCAAGCATTGCGGACGTCGGGATTGAACTTATTCTCCCGATGAGAATTAAAAATAAAACAAAAGGTTTGATATTGCTGGGCGCGCGCGGCAATAAACTTCCGTACTTAAAATCGGATATCGAATTTGTTTCGTCGCTGGGAAGTTTGGCGATAATTTCAATAGAAAACGCTCTGCTCTTTGAAGAAGCTCTGGAAAAAGAAAAACTGGAAAAAGAACTTGAAACCGCGCGGAAAATTCAAAAAAGTCTGCTGCCGAATAAAATTCCCGTTTATGAAGAATATAAAATAGCCGCCGTGAATAACTCGGCAAAGCAAGTCGGCGGAGATTATTACGATATTTTAGAACTCGATTCCGACCGAACATTGATTGCAATCGGCGACGTTTCGGGCAAAGGAGTTCAAGCGGCTTTGCTGATGGCAAACGTTCAGGCGTTCTTAAAATCAATTTGGAAACAGAACATTACGCTTGACAAAGCGTCTAACTTGATAAACGATTTGGTCTCCGAAAACACAACGGACGGCAGCTTCATCACTTTTTTCTGGGGCATTATCAACCGGAAAGAGATGAAACTTGAATATGTAAACGCCGGACACAATCCTCCTCTTCTCTGCAGAAACGGAGAGATCGAACATCTGAAAAAAGGAGGAATGATTCTCGGCGTGATGCAGACGATAATTCCTTATGAAGCCGCCGAGATTAAGCTGCAAAGCGGAGACGTTCTCGTAGCGTTCACCGACGGCATTACCGAAGCGATGAACGTAAATTTTGAAGAATATTCCGACGAAAGATTGGAAAAACTTGCGCTCTCTAATTGCGATAAAACGGCGGACGATTTGTTAAACGTAATAATGAACGATGTGATGAAACATACGGTCGGAGCCGTTCAATCCGACGATATCACCGCGCTTGTATTGAAAATCAAATAGCGAACATTCATGAGAAATTTAACTCATACAAGAAGATAATTATAAAAGTATCCGGTCATTGCGAATCCGGTTTTTAGGGATGAAGCAATCTATGAGAGATTACTTCAGTCGTCCCGATGAATCGGGACTCCTTGGCAATGACCGTGATAAAAAATTATAAATAGTGAAAAAAATTAAATTCTACATAGAACAAAACATTAAAAGGATTTTCCTTTTTATTTCTCTTCTCTCAATCATTTTGGGTTTGGGAATAATTTATAGTTTGGTGGAAATCCTCCCTACGTCAAACGACGAATGCTTGTGGATTCCAAAAAGAATTGCGCCCGACACTCTTGAAGTATATTTCGACTTTGTCAAATTCGAAGGAGTTACCTGGAACGCCGGAGTTAGGGACGGCGATAAACTTGTGGCGATAAACGGCGTTCCCGTAAAAAACACTTATGTTGCAACCTATGTGCTCGATCAAGTAGCCGCCGGAGATTCAGCCGTTTATACAATTGAGCGGAACGGACAAACGATTGAAACAAAAGTGGAAGTAAAGAAACTGATTAACATTACCAGATTGGCGTTTGCTTTGTTTGCGTTTATTTGGATGATAATAGCGACAATGGTTATTGCGGCAAACCCTTACGGAAGAACGCAGCGGCTTTTCTTTTTTATTGGCGTGATGTTGATTTTCACTAACACATCGCTGCCGTTCAATACAATTGATTTTATGAAGCTCGATTACATTCCGGATTCGATTCTGAATTTCCTTATTCTTTTAAGACTTTTCGGCTTTGCGTTTTTGCCCTTCGTTGTCGTCCACTTCTTTTGGGTTTTTCCGCTCGAAAGAAAAATCATTACGCGCAAATGGACGATAAAAATTCTTTATGCAATTCCAACGGTTTTATTTCTTTTGTCGCTCCTTTTTGAAGCTTGGGATGCAAAATCATTTACTTATGAAAAGATGTTGCTGCTCTCCGTTATGAGCGTTTTGGGAATTGCCGGAAACATTACCGGCATAATTGCATTGTTTAAAAGTTACAGCAAATTAAAAACCAAGCGCGAAAGAAATTCAATTTTTATTATTCTCGTTGGGTATATGCTCGGTTTGGGCGCGCTGGCTTATTTTCTGATTGTCGCCAACACGCTTCCGCGCGCGGCAATTTTCAATTCGCCCGAATATTTTTTGCCGATTGTTTTAATTACTTTTGTTCCTATTTCGTTCGGTTATTCGGTATTTAAATATTCGCTGATGGACGTTAGCGACGTTTTCAAAAATACAATTATCTATGGAACGGCGACTCTTTCAATTGCCGGAATTTATTTTTTTCTGATCTATTTTTTAGGTCAGTCAATCAGTCAGGCAATCAGCTCCGATTATCAGGGAATTTTCGCGGCGATTATTTTTATCGGTTTTGCGCTCGTCTTTCAATCGACAAAAGATAAATTTCAGGATCTCCTTACGCGCAGGTTTTACCCCGAACAGTTTGCCTTTCAGGAAGTTCTTGTGAAATTCAGCCGCGACGTATCGACAATAGTAAAACTCGATCCGATTCTCGATTCGATTAAAAAAATATTCATCGATTCGCTGAGACTTCAGAAAGCCGGACTTGTTCTCCGCAGCGGCAACAGCAATGAATGCAGATCATATTTTTCCGTCGGCTACAACGGCGAAAAATTATCCTTCAAAAATTATCAGATGAGAATACTCCGTTTTGTCGATAAGAAGAAAAAACTGAAACAACTTCCGGCTATCGACCAAAACGATTTCGAAACGGTTTTTCCCGCCATATCGGGCGAACTAAAGAAACAAGAGATTTTCACAATCATTCCTCTTTTAATTAAATCAAAAGTTATCGGACTTGTTTTATTCGGGTTGAAACATTCCGGGTCGCAATTTGCCGGAAAGGATTTGGAGCTTTTGTCGGCGGTGGCAAATCAGATAGCGGTTTCAATAGAAAACGCCCGTTTGTACGAATCGGAATCGGAAAAAGTAAAAATGGACAGAGACCTTGAGAACGCGAAAAAAATTCAGCGCAGTCTTCTCCCGAAAGAAATTCCGATTTTTCCGCAAATGGAAATTTCCGGAACGATGATTCCGGCTCTCCAAGTTGGAGGCGATTATTACGACATTATAAAAATTGCGGACGATAAATTTTTCGTAATCGTCGGAGACGTTTCGGGCAAAGGGCTTGCGGCGTCTTACTATATGACAAAGCTGCAGACAATGATGCGCCTCTTCGCCGAAAAAGCCGCCGACCCGCGCGAAGTTTTGATTGAGGTAAACAAAAAAATCTTCAGCGAAATTGAAAGGAACTGGTTCATCACCGTTTCGGTGGGACTTTTCGATCTAACGAAACGCACGCTCCTCTTTTGCCGCGCCGGGCATACGCCGTTAATCCAGATATCCGGCAATCGCGCCGAAACATTTGTGCCGAAAGGTTTGGGCGTTGGGCTTGAGCGTGGAAAAGTTTTTGATTCGACTCTGGAACAGATTGAAATTCCGCTGGATTCCGACAATTTATTCGCTTTCTATTCCGACGGCATTACCGAAGACATTTCGCCGAACGGCGAGTTATTCGGCGTTGAACCTTTGAAAACAATATTGAAAGAAAACAAAGAGAAGAACGTCGAGATAATAAATCAAAAAATCCTCGACGCGCTTTACGACTTTCGCCAATCGGATCAGCAGAGCGACGACATTACATTAGTTTTAGTGAAGTATTTGGGACAATGATTTTTATTTACATAATTCTCTCCGCAATCGCGGTTTATGCCGCTCAAACCGGCGCCGCCGTTCTTTACAAAATAACAAAAGGGATTCCGGTCTTCTCTCTTCTTTTGTTTTTATTGATTTTTGATTTTAATTCAGATTACAGATTTTTTATAATGGCGGCGCTTTTCTTTTCTTTGGCGGGCGATTTGTTTTTGCTTTCCGAAAAAAGATTTTTATACGGCGTTGCGGCGTTTTTGGTTTCGCACGTTTTTTATTTTATCGCGTTCTTAAACGAAACGGAAAATTTCATTTTTTTGAGCGCCGTTCCTATTTTTCTTTTGACCGGAAGCTATTTTTTGATTATTAAAAAATCCTTGAAATCAAAAATGGTTATTCCTATTGCCGTTTACGTAACCGTGATTTCCCTTATGCTTTGGAGCGCGGCTAATTTATTTTTCACATCCGGCAATGATAATTCCCCGATAATCTTTTTAGCCGCAATTCTTTTCACAATTTCCGATTCGGTTCTTGCGTGGAATAAGTTCGTTAAAAAATTCAAGTTTGCGCAATTAATTATTCTCCCGACTTATTACGCCGCCCAGCTTCTGTTTGCGGTAAGCGTTGTTTTGAATTGATACTGCCGTCTAAAATAATTTCAATAAAAATTATATTTCTAACAAAATTGTCAAGCTATAAAACTTTGCGCGCCTTGCGAGAAACAGTTTCACGCAAAGGGCGCAAAGAAAATAAACATTGAACGCAAAAGAATAATTATCCGCGATTATTTTCCTGAGTTTAACACTTAAAAGCTGTAACTTATTGTAAAATAAGGGGAAGGATTTTAGAAAAGGGAGAAATTGCCGCTACACATCATAATTGTCTGATTTATAGAGCACAACGAAGGTTATTTTATAAAGCTATAATGAAAGATATTCAATAACTTGTTCATTAGTCAGAAGTTTGTTCGGTTGTTTTATCTTAAAAACCGATAATATTTTTAATGCTAAATCTATTTATTCTTAAGACTGCAATCATTTCCCTTTTATCCTTTTCCCTTTCCACGTTTCTTACCTCCCCCCTCTTACGTCTTATCGAGAGGGCTTCTTTGCAATACGAAGCGCTGCTTCCTTATTTTATTGCGCTACAGCCCGCTCTCGCAGCGATGACGACAATGGGAATAGTCGCCGATGACCGGCGTTCTACTCGGCGGCGCAAGCCCCGAAACGGCAATCAAATGCAAAATAATGATTATGATCGCTATTGTTGCGAGCGCAATAACAAGCGTTGTGTTTGCAATTCTTCTGATTGTGCGAATTTGTTTTAAGAAAAGGGAAGTATTACGGTTGGATGTTTTTGTTAATAACGGCGCGCGTAAAAACAGAGATTAAAAAAATTAAAGATGTATCCCTTTTCGTAATTTCCGTTCTTCAATTTTCAAAAGGGTTTTTCGCAAGGGCTTGAAAATTTTAATTTAAAAAAATATTTTTATATGTTGCGTTATGGATATACTTTTTAACCTATCAAATAGAATTACTTGCCTTCGTGTAATTATTCATCAATTCATTACAATTTCTGTATTCAAAAAATTATTTCAAAAAAAAATCCCGCAGATTTCCTCCTTCAATATTATAAACATTGAAATAATTATTCTATTAACTAAATCTTAAGGTTTTGTTATGGAAGCTTTATTAATAATGGTTTTAACCTTCCTCGGATACGTGATTATGTATCAGGTTTACGGTAAATTTATCGGTAATAAGATATTCGCTTTAAATGACAAGAATAAAGTTCCGTCGGTTGAATTTGAAGACGACGTGGATTTTGTGCCGACGAAAAAAGAAGTGATTTTCGGTCACCACTTTGCTTCAATTGCGGGAACCGGTCCCATTGTAGGTCCGGCAATTGCCGTTATATGGGGCTGGGCTCCGGCTCTGATTTGGGTGTTTGTCGGTTCAATTGCAATGGGCGCGGCGCATGATTTCGGTTCGCTGATAATTTCTATGAGAAACGAGGGGAAATCTATTTCGGAATATACCTCCAAATATATTAACGCTCGAACAAAATACTTTTTCTTTTTTATAGTATTCCTTGAATTATGGATTATCGTTGCAATTTTCGGTTTGGTAATCGCCGTTATTTTCCAAATGTATCCGGCGGCGGTGTTTCCCGTTTGGATGGAAATTCCCATTGCAATGTATCTCGGTTATTTGGTTTACAACAAAGGCGCTAATCTTTTGAAATGGTCAATCATCGCCGTTGTTGCAATGTATATCACAGTTGTGGCGGGAGTTTATCTTCCGATTTCATTGCCGTCAATGTTCGGATTATCTTCAATCGCGCTCTGGTCGATTATTCTTTTAATTTATGCGTTCATTGCTTCAGTGCTGCCGGTTACCAAACTTTTGCAGCCCCGCGATTATATTAATTCGCACGAGTTAATTATTGCAATGACTGCGCTTGTGTTGGGAGTAATATTTGCGGCTCTGAGCGGAAATCTTCATATCGTCGCTCCCGCCGTTCAAATGCATCCGACCGGAACGCCGCCGCTCTGGCCCTTCTTGTTCATAACAATTGCTTGCGGCGCTATTTCCGGATTTCACGCTTTGGTTTCTTCGGGAACTTCTTCGAAACAAGTTCGCAAGGAATCCGATTCTCTTTTTGTCGGATACGGCTCAATGTTGATGGAAGGCGCTCTCGCTACTTTGGTAATTATTGCAACTACCGCCGGAATCGGAATGGGTTTAACGGTAGGCGGACATACATTATTGGGAACTGAAGCTTGGACGCACCACTACGCATCATGGGCGGCTGCGAAGGGTTTAGGTTCAAAAGTCGGCGCATTTGTCGTCGGTTCCGCTAATATGCTTGGAGCTCTCGGAATTCCGAAAACCATCGGCGTTGCAATAATGGGCGTGTTCGTCGCATCCTTTGCCGGAACGACGCTCGATACCGCAACGCGTATTCAAAGATATCTTATTACCGAAACTTTTCCGAAAACTTTCAGAAACAAGTATGTTTCAACCGGCTTTGTCGTATTAGCTGCGATGGTTCTTATTTTTTCATCCGGCGCAAACGGAAAAGGCGCTCTGGCTTTGTGGCCTTTGTTCGGAGCGACTAATCAAACGCTGGCGGCTCTCGCTTTGATTGTCGTTACGGTTTATCTAAAGGGAAGAGTAAAATGGGGATGGTTGATTAGCGCAGCGCCTGCGGTTTTTATGCTCGTCGTCTCGTTTTGGGCGGCGGTTGAAAATCAAATTCACTTTGGAGCCGCAAATAATATTTTACTTCAAGTTATTAATTTGATTATTATAATATCAATGCTTTGGGTAGCCGTCGAAGGATTTATGAAATTCATAAAAACTTCAATGAAGGATAATTCGGATTTGCGGGGGTCTGCAAGTTCATCTTAAATTGTTTATTATTAACCGGAACGCAACGTTAGCGTTTGCGGATCGTTTTTTTTACGCTAATCTTCCGGAGGGAAAATGGCTAATAACAATATCAAAAAGGAATTGCTGAATTTATATCTTTTAAAACTTTTGCCCGCGCTCTTTTTAATAGGGGTTTTATATTTAGTAAAATATTTCGGGTATGGTTTTGGAATTCAGGTTTCTAAAATAGCCGCAATAGCTGTCGCTTCTTTTGCGGCTTTATTCAGCGTAGGTCTGCCCGTTTTTTACAGAACTTGGTTTGTTAATAAAGTTAAAAACCTAAAATCCGTTCCGACAAACGATTTTATCGCTTTTGAAAAAAATACCATTTCGATCGCTTTGGTTTCCCCTTATCTCTTATTTGTTTCTTTGTTTCTTGACGTAGATCAAATTTACATTATTATTGTTGCATTTTTATCAATCTACTCGGCTTACTATTTTTTCCCTTCGGCAAATAAAATCAGATTCGAGAAAAAACTTTTCAGGATAAACAAAAATACGGCAAACGAAAATGGATGAAAAAAATTTTCTAAGTAAAGTTAAAGGAAAAATTAAAAACGGCTGGAACGCTTACGGCGAAGCGACTCGGAATATGGCGGTAGAAACTTTGGAATACGAATACGGCGAAATGGAAAATATTTTCGGGCTGCTTGTACTAGGCGCGTTCGTCGGCTTTCCCTCGCCGCCAATGCAGATTACGCTTGATCTGCTGCCGGAAATGGAAAAGCATTTTAGAATAATGCTAAATAAAGTTGACGTCGCCGAAAGTCCGCTCTCCGATTTACTTTCGGCGTTTGACGTGATTTAAATATAGTATTACAAGTTAAATCCTTCCCGATAAATGGAACATTCCGTTTTCGGAAAAACACCCCGATAAAAAGCATCGGGATAAATCGAGACAAGTTGTTTTTTAAGTAAAGAAATTTTGAAAACTAATTTAAGAATGAATGAATGGATGATGGAATGAATGAGAAATTCAATCAGTCAAACCGAAACATTAATTGTTATGCTCAAAATTCCAATTATACATTTTCCATTATCAATTATCAATTGCGGTTTACCGCGCTATGAATTTAAAAACTAAAAATCTATTCTTCCTAGGGAAAGGCGGCGTCGGCAAATCAACCTCGTCCGCTTTAACTTCAATTTATTTATCCGACGCCGGGAAAAAGGTTCTGCTTGTTTCGATGGACCCGGCTCACAATCAATCGGATATTTTTAATATTCAATTCACGGAAAAACCCGTTAAGGTTAAAGAAAATCTTGCGGTAAAGGAAGTAGATATTGACTATTGGATAGATAAATACCTTTCCGACGTTCACTTTCAGATTAAAAGATCTTATTCCTATTTAACGGCGTTTAATTTGGAAAATTATTTTGATATAATTAAATACTCCCCCGGAATTGAAGAGTACGCTTTACTTTTAGCTTATAAAGAAATTAGAAAAAAATTTACCGACAAGGATCTCATCATCTTTGATATGCCGCCGACAGCTTTAACTTTAAAGTTCCTCGGGCTTCCGAAGTTGTCTCTGTTGTGGCTTCAAAAATTGCAGGAACTGAGAAATAAAATAATTGAAAAAAGAAAAATTATTACAAAAGTAAAAGTCGGAAGCAAAGAAATTGAACGCGATAAAATCTTAAATAAATTGGAACAACAGATAGAAGATTACAGAAATGTTGAAGCTGTGTTTGAAGATAAAGAGAAAACCTCGCTAAATATTGTTTTGAATCCGGATAAATTATCCTTCTCGGAATCGAAGTTGATTGTTGACCGGTTAGATAGTTTTAACTTATCGGCGGACAATCTCATCATTAATAAATACGGCGACGGTTTTGACGTTTCCGAAATCGAAAAGAATTTCAGTTACAATAATTTACAAATATTCCCGCAAAGCGATACGCCCTTACTGGGCTTAAGCTCGCTGGAATCATATTTGAGAACTCTTGATTCGTTTACCATTTCTTAAAGGCATGTTTGAATTGTGATAAAATTTGAAAATATTCATATAAATTACGGCGGGGTTAAAGTAATCGAAAACCTTTCCTTGGAAATCGGGCGGGGCGAGAAGGTTGTGATTTTCGGAAAATCCGGTTCCGGCAAAAGCTCGCTTTTTTCTCTTTTACTCGGCTTTACGACGCCGGAAAAAGGAAAAGTATTTTTTGACGGTAAACCGGTTGATGAAAAAAACGTATGGAACGTTCGAGAAAACATTGCGTATATCGATCAAAGCGTAAGTTTGGGAAGCGGAAAAATCAAAGAGTCGCTCGCTTCCGTATTCGCGCTAAAAGCGAACGCCGGTTTGGGCTTCAGCGAAAAACGTTTAAATGATTTAACGAATTTCTTCGATCTTCCGCCCGACGTAAACGACAAAAACATCGAGGATTTATCCGGCGGCGAAAAACAAAGATTGGCGATTATTATCGCAATCTTACTTAAGAGAAACGTCTTTCTCCTCGACGAAATTACTTCGGCGTTAGACGAGGCGCTAAAAAAGAAAGTCGCAGATTACTTTGCAAACAACAACGAATACACTTGCTTGATCAATTCGCACGATCCGGTTTGGCTTGAAAATCCCACTATTAAAATTTTTAACTTGGACGAGAAAAAATGGCTACAATAGATATTTCAATTTTTTCGCTGGCTTTAACGTTTATCTTGCTCGCTTTGCCGGCGGCGTTGAGTTTGATTTTCGGCTTCAACTTAATCAAGTCTCTTTTCTATTCCGTCGCGAGAATGTCGGTTCAGCTAATTCTGATCGGTTTTTTCCTTAAGTATCTTTTCGAATGGAACAACGCGATAATCAACCTTTTATGGCTTACGGTTATGATTTTAACCGCCGTTTATTCTGCGGTAAAAAGTTCCGAGATAAAAACCGGGAAAATATTCGCTCCGGTTTTTATCTCCTTTTCCTTCGCGACTTTTATCGTGATTTTTTATTTAAATATTGTCGTCATTCCGATAGAAAACGTTTTCGACGCAAGATATCTGATCGTTCTCGGCGGAATGCTTCTCGGCAATTCTCTCCGCGGAAATATCGTTGGAATCAGCGCCTTTTACAAAAACATCAGAAAAGAATCGAAAGAATATTTGTATAAATTGTCGTTGGGCGCGACTCTTTACGAAGCGCTTTTGCCATATTTCAGAGATAGCGTCCGGCTCGCGTTACAGCCTACGCTCGCCGCAATGGCTACGATGGGAATCGTCGCGCTTCCGGGAATGATGACGGGCGTTCTTCTTGGAGGCGCAAGTCCGGAGACCGCTATTAAATATCAAATTGTGATTATGATCGCAATAGTGACGAGCACGATATTAAGCGTGGTTCTAACGATATTAACGACTATTAGAATTTGCTTCGATAAGTTCGGCGTGTTGCAACCGGACGTCTTTATTGATTATAAAAACGGGGGAAATAAAAAAAGAATTAAGCGGAATAAAAAGCTAATAAGCAAAACGGAATGAAAGAAGTTTTAACTTTCCTTTTCAAGCAAGAAAGTCTTTATTTTATCTTTTCACTTTAAGAATAAGTTCGGTTCCTTCGTCCGAAAAATTATACTCAACGTTGTCCACAAAAGATTTCATAATATGAATTCCGCGACCGTGATCTTTCAAAATATTTTCTGGGAAAGTCGGGTTGGGAACGTTCTGCGGGTTAAAACCGGTTCCTTCGTCTTTAAATGAAACGGTAAAATATTCATCGTCCCAAAAAACAACAACCGTAACATTCTTATTGACGTCGAGTTTATTTCCGTGAACTATCGAATTTGAGACCGCCTCGGCTACCGACAAAGCTAACCTGTTCAACTGTTCGTCGTTAAATCCGCATCCCGCGGCGTGCCGCATTACGAATTCTTCGACCTCCGGCATTAAATCGGGGTCGCTCTTTATTTTTTTAACAAATGTTTTCTTTTTCATCCTTCTGGGAAACTGTTCAAATTCAGCTTTAAATATAAGTTAAGATAAATTAATAAAAAATTATAAAAGCCAATTTACCGTTAAATAAAAATTAACCCTCTCCGAATTTGTATTCTTCTCGTTTCTTATGAATTCGTAATAACCGTAAAGATTGATCATCAACCTTTCGAATGCGTAATACCTAATCTCAGTAAGGGGTCCGACGCTTCTGTAATCTGTCTGTTTAGTTTTTACGTTCTCTTTTGTGTAGCCGAAAGTCTTCAATGTAAAATATCTTACTCCGATTGCCGCGTACGCTTGAAAAACTGTCGCGCTGAATCTTGGCTGTATGTAAATTTCTTCAAGAAAGCGAGCCGGTTTGCCGCTGAATTCAGCCCAGTTGAAATCCGCTTGTTCCGAAAGTTTCAAATAGCCGAGCGCTTCAAAATTCAAATTATGAAATAACTTCAATACGGACGAATCCTTGAAGGCAAACTGCCGGTAGGAAAAACTTTTCAAATTCGGATTTAAGTCTTCGAAATCATAGGTCGTGTAGTTGGCGGATACTTCAGCGCTGTTTTTCGAAAGGACATTCATGCCGCGATAAACTCCGCCTCCTTGTAATCTTAATGAACGGTTCCTATTGTTGTTTGCGCTCCGCTCGGCAAATATATAAGCAATATGATTTTGACTTCCGTCGAGCCTCACAAAAAGATCAAAGAAGGGATTTATGTTCCGCAGATAAGAAATGGCGACGGTTGAGAGAAGTTCGTCCCGGTCGTCAAAATTTTCAATGCTCGGAGTATCGTAAATAAATTTACGGTGAAAAAGACTGGCGGAAAAGTGATCTTTATCGGAAAAATCGTAACCGCCGGCGAACGCAAGAGTGATGAATGTCGAACGATTACTTTTGCTTTCTTCCAATCTCTGACGCTCGTCGAAAATAATTTCATTCGCGCCTTCAATCGGTTTTGCGCTGTGATTTTCTTCTCTTTCCGAATAAGCGATTTTGAAACTACCGAAGTAATCGATTTGCCTGTATCCGACAACCGACTGAAAATCAAGCCGAAACTCGTCAATCTCAGAATCGAACGAAGAGGTTGTAATATTGTCGTGCGAAACATAACGCGTATTCCGGTCAACATTTTTTTGACTCACTCTTCCGTTCAGCATCAGAGAAAAAGGCGAGTTATCGCGCATTGTAAAACGGTCTTCCACAAAATAATTAGTTTCGGCGCGACCTTGAATATTATTCGTCACGTTAAATTCATCGGCGACAATAGAATCGGCGGCAAAATAAAAATCTTTTCTGTTCAAAGAATAATAGACTCCAAGATTATTTCTGAAAGAAGATTTGATTTTATTATCGGCGCTCGCTCGGAAAAGTCGAATCAAATTTCGGCGCGGAGAAATATCTTCGTTGATAAATTTTAGCCTAGAATTTATTTTTGTGTCTTCAATCATGTAGCCGTTTATGTTTCCTTCGACGCCGTACATCGGACCCGAGTCTTCTTCCCCGACTTGCTTATTAATTGAATAGCCGCCGAAAGGAGAAATTGTGATTTCATTCAACGGCGTATATTTCAAGAACATTAATGAATTTAAGAAGGAAGTTTCGTTTATCGTCAACCGTTTATCTCCGGAATAGAGCGAGTGACGCACCGCCGCTCCCGCCGATAAATAAGGCTTAAAAGTATAAGCGGCTGAAATGTTAAAAAGATGCTCGTCGGAAATTGTGTTTATGCTCGAACTAATTACCGTTGATTTGTAATTCTCGGACGCTCCGACATTCCATTTCCCCGTTTGAAAATTATAATTGAGCGTTGAAATAAGATTGGAAGTGTTCAGCAATTTTTGAAACGACGAGCGGACGAGATTATCTCCGCCCGCGTTGAAAATAGAAAGACTATCGCGCAAACCTTGCCCGGCTATAACCGTCGGCAGAAGAGAAAGCAATAAAATATAATTTGAAATTTTTCGCAATAGTTATTTCCGTTGTGTGAAAAACTAAATTATTTCAAGCGCAAAAAAGATAACGGTAGTCTGTTATTTGCGATAAACTTAAATTACAAAAACATCCCCTTTTTCAGGAATTGAAATGTATTTAAATCCGATCGATTTCAATCTGCCGTAGAAAATTTTCTGTTGATCTTCGTCGCCGTGAACGATGAAAATTCTCTGCATCCGGCTTTTATCGAACTTATCCGCGTAACTTAAAAGTTCGTCTTTGTCCGCGTGCGCGCTGAAAGAGTTCATCACAATCACTTCCGCTTTCACTTCAAATTCTTCGCCGAATATTTTCACAACCGGTTCGCGTTCTATCAACCTTCTTCCCAAAGTGTGCTGCGCCGAATAGCCGACCATTAAAATAATATTATTCGGATTTCCGATGTTGTTGCGCAAATGATGAAGAATGCGTCCCGCTTCCACCATTCCGCTGCTGGAAATAATTATCATCGGTCCGCCTATTTCGTTCAGTCGTTTGGAATCTTCCACTTCGCTGATATAATGAAGTTTGTTGAAACCGAACGGATCGCGGTTGTGAACGATGTATTCCGCCGTTTCGTTGTCAAAGCATTCGGGGTGAACGCGAAAGACTTCGGTTGCGTTTACCGACAAAGGGGAATCGACGTAAACGGGAATTTCTTCGGCGCGTTTATCGGTAAAAATATTATTGAATGCAAAAACTAATTCCTGCGTTCTGCCCACGCTGAAAGCTGGAATGATAATTTTCCCCTTTCTCTCAACCGCTTTATTTACGACTCTCGCCAAAACGTCTTCCGAATCTTTCGGGTTGTCGTGTTTCCTTCCGCCGTAAGTCGATTCGGTGATCAGATAATCGACGTCGGGAAGTTTTTCAGGGTCTTTCAAAATTGCAAGATTCGGTCTTCCCAAATCGCCCGTGAATCCGAGCAGCGTTGTTTTCCCTTCTTCGGTGATTTTCAGCAAAATTGAAGCCGAGCCGAGAATGTGTCCCGCGTCGAAGAATGTTACCTTTATTCCTTCGGTAATTTCAAATTCGCGGTGATAATTTATCCCCACAAAATGATTGAGCGTCTCAACGGCGTCGTGAACTGTGTAAAGCGGTTCAAACGGGTTTTTATGCTGTTTGATTCTTTTTCTGTTAACCCACTCGACGTCTTTTTCCTGGATGTGTCCGCTGTCTTGCAGCATCACCGCGCAAAGGTCTTTAGTGGCAAACGTAGAATAAATATTTCCTTTGAATCCTTTCCGCACAAGCGTGGGAAGATTTCCCGAATGATCGATATGAGCGTGGGAGAGAATAACAAAATCGATTTCGCCGGGATCGAAATATTCAAAAGTTCTGTTGATTTCAAACGCGATTTTTCTTTTGCCTTGATAGAGCCCGCAGTCGAGTAAAAACTTCTTTCCGTTTACTTCGATTAAGTGCATTGAGCCGGTAACGGTTTTTGCCGCGCCGATAAATTGAATTTTCATAAACGTCCTTCAATAATTTGATAATTGCCCGAAAGAAGATTTTCCCGGACGTTTGTCATTTAAATTTTAAGTATTTTATAATTTTTGTAACCGAGATAAATTTCTTTCGACGCCGTTCTCACAACCGTTGCAATCGGAACGGCGAGCAGCATCCCCAAAACGCCCATAATTTGGCTGCCTGCAAGCACCAAAATAATAATTATCAAAGGATGCATATCGGTGGATTTTGAAAAAACATTCGGCTGAATAAAACCGTTGTCCATTGCGTAAACTATCAAAAACATCACGATAATGCTCGGCAGCATCGAAAGATCTCCGAACTGCGTAACCGAAATAATTATCGCCGGAATGCCGCCGATTATCGGACCGAAATAGGGAATCAAATGTCCCAATCCCGCAATAATGCCGATTGTAATTGAGTTTTGAATGCCGAGTATCGATAAACCGACCGCGCTTAAAATGCCCACGCTTGCCGCGTCGAGCAGCCAGCCGCGGACAAACCTTCCGAGTTGAATTCTGATTTTGAAAATAACCAAATAAACCATCTCGAAATATTTGTTCGGCATTACGTTCAAAATACCTTTTACGATTTTGTCGTTATCGCGTAAGATGAAATATGTCATAAAAGGAACGATGATTGAAATTGCCATAACCGAAACAATGCTCGAAACGATTTTGCTGAGATTGTTTATCGATTGCACGAACAACCCCGATACAAAGTCGGACAATCTCGTTAAAATTCCTTCGGTATCGATGAAAGGAAGATTTTCTTTCAGCGTCGTTTCAAAATCGCCCAGAATCATATTTATTTTATCTTTCGAAAAAGTATGCGCCAAAGCGTTGAACTGCCCGATTATCTTGGGAATGAGAATGTAAAGACCGATAAAAATTGTGAACGCGGTCAACAGAAAAACCAGCATCACCGCAAGTCCGCGCGGTAAATTATTCGATTCCAAAAAGCGGACGACCGGATTCAAAATCATAGCGATAAGAAGAGAGATTACGAGCATTATGATTATATCGAGAAAGAGCAGCGAGAAGTAAACAACTACCGCCGCCGCAACAATCAAGGCGATGACTTGATAAATATTTTTACCGTGTTTTTTTATTTCTTGCATAAACAGTTTAATCTATCATTATTGTTAAAGCTAGCGAAAATCCGTAATACCTATTTGTATTTTTCCCAATGATATCGAAAGGGAAACTAAAAACCAAAATAAAATTCTTCGCTCTTTCAATTGTTGCGCCGACGTTCATCGCTACTCTGTATGAACCAAGGTTATTTTCGCCGGTAAAATATCCCGAATAATTAATTCCGATAATTCCCTGAATTCCGTTTACAAAATAATATCCTAAATCGGAGTTTACAAAAACATCAAATGCATTTAAAGATATTTCATCTTTCGCTCCCGGATGATATTGGTATTGCGTATCAAAGTCCAGAGAAAAATCTTTATTAAATAAATAAGAAACTATAACGCCGAAAGCCAACGCCGGATCATATTCAAGATGGTTAATAGATTTGTTAAAAACACGATATCCGCCGTTTCCAATCGGAGCGTTTACTCCCGCAACGACTCCAAAAGAAAGTTTTTCGTCAAAAGGAATGAAATACTTTGCTCCGAACGAAAGGAAATTGACGTCGGACGGAACAGTCGCTCCTATTTCAAGCCGTTCGGAAACGCCGTAAGTAAATCTGAAAAACAAATTGGAGCCTACAAAAATCGAATCATCCTCAGCGGAAATAGGAACAAGAGCGCCGTCGCTATTCCACATATTTCTGGTAAATCCTACTCCGATAGACGGCTCGAATTCAACCGAACTGTTCGGAACCGTTGTAGTCGTTAATGTGGATAATTTAGAAGCCGAAAGCCCGCCGACTTGCGAATAAACCTCCGCCATACTGTAAAAAATAAAGATGACAACAAGCGTACCGCGATATTTCATTCAGTCTTTCTCCTAAATATAATTTGGAAATATAGAGAAAGGTTGCAAATTCTCAAAGGAAAAATTGTTGAAAACAGATTTGATTTAGATTGTCAAATGTTTATCGGAGAGCAATTTTACTATAATTCTCGTTAAAACGTAACTCTAACATTTTTGCCTATAAGCAAAAATTCACGCTAATATTTTTGCTTTAAAGCAAAAATGTTAGAACTAGCAATCTATCGAGATTAGTCCTTTTTCACAACAAAGATTTTGTTTCTCCGCCGTCAACTTGAATTGTTGTTCCGGTAACGTAAGCGGCTTTTTCCGAAGCGAGAAAGACCGCG
>JAADIR010000069.1 GCA_013151245.1 Chlorobiota bacterium | reverse complement strand
TTTTAAATATATCTAATATCTCATTTGCTGTATCAATATTCATATTTTTCTTTTTTTAATTGAGCACAACGTTCTCAATACACACAATGCGTATAGTCAGTAAAAATCCGGTTAATTTGCATTGAATATAGCGGGACTTATAAGTTAAACGTTCATTAATTAACAAAATAAAATACGACAAAGGTTTAACAGAATCAATTCGTATCCGCGCCGCCGCCGTTTCGGAAATTTTAAAACAAAAGTTCTTCCAAATCAATTTGGCAAAGCGAATTTTATGCGAGCTTAGATTACTACTTTGTTAGAGAGTTCGTTTGTATCGTCAGGTTTTATCGGGAAGAATCGAGCGAGAATATTTCCGATTTCTTCGATTGCATATAAAATGCCGTCGAGGTAATTTCCCGCTTTGAATTGATTCTGCATTTCATTTCGGATTTCATCCCAAACGGTTTGTTCCACTTTGTCGTTTATTCCCGAATCGGCAAGTATGTAAAACTTTTTGTCGGCGAGAAGAATGAAAATTAATATTCCCGTTTTATCCCTGGTCTCGTTCATACCAAGTTTGTAGAATTCTTTTTGGGCGAGTTCTTTTACGGTTTTATTTTTTTCGGAAAAATGGATTTCATCTTTTACGGAAACGCGGATTTCGCCGGCGGTTAGTTTTTCCGTTTCTTTTACTTTATTTGATATTCGCAAAAAGTCGTCGTCGGAAAAATATTCGTAAATTAGTCTTTCTTTCATAATGTTTTATAGTCTAAATAGTTTAATGTTTAATTAACGTTTTTCTGAAATACGCGCAACAATTAATTTCATTATTTAAATGTAACAATAAATTTTGTTCCTTCCCCTTTTTTTGATTCTACTTTTATTTCGGCGTTATTGAGCGAGCAGTAATTTTGAACGAGCGAAAGTCCCAATCCGTTGCCGTCGAACGTCCGAGCGTAACCTTGTTCTTCTTGCGTGAACGGAGTGAACAGAGTCGGTAAAAATTCCTCCGCTATTCCAATTCCCGTATCTTCCACGGAAACAACCGGCAAGTTTTTTTCATTTACGAAAGCCTTTATTTCAACTTTTCCTTTTTCGGTGTATTTAATTGCGTTGTCAATCAAGTTCGCAAAAATTTGACTGGCGCTGTAGAAATCGAGTAGAAGAGGGAAACTGCAGTTTTTAAAGGAATCAATAAATTCAATGTTTTTCTTTTTTGCCGCGTGTTTGTGTTCTTCGAAAAGAGGGAGAAGAATTTCGGAAGATAAATCCATTTTTCTGAATTCCGGTTCGTAAATTCCTTTCTGAATTTCGGACATGTTTAATATCAATTCAATCGTTCGTATGATCCTTCTGCCCGCGTGATCAATGGAAGTAAACGCTTCTTGGAACAACTCGTTTTCCGTGTCGCCCAGCTCCGAACGAATCATTTCATTGAAGCTTAGAATAACGTTTAACGGGGAACGTATTTCGTGAGAAATTTGGGCGAGGAATTCCGACTTCAATTGGTTCGCCTTTTCCGCCGTTTTGATTGCGTCTTTTAACTCGCTGATAATCAGTTCTCGTTCTTTTTCTAACTTTTTTTCTTTAGTTACGATTCGCGCGCTGCCGACCGTTCCAATTACCGTTCCGTTTTCGTTGCGTAAGGGAGCTTTAAAAACGTCTAGAAAAACAAATTCGCCGCATACGGTTCCGTATTCGTCAAACCTCGAAAGTTCTCCCCGTTTCAATGTAATCGCGTCGGAATATCCGCATTCCTCTCCAAACGTGAACCAGTTTTTATCGCCGGGATGTTTTTCTCTTTCTCTGTTAACAAAAAACATTTCGTTTTTTCCTATCGGCTCAAAAATATCTTTTGCATTTAAAAGAACGTCGCAAATAGCTTGATTCACAAAAATAAAATTCCCGTCTAAATCTTTTGCCCAAAGCAAATCGGGATTTGTATCTGCAAGCAGTCTCAAAAAATTATAATCGTTTTCAATTTTCTTTTTCGCTTCTTCAAGCCCGAGCTGCGCGATTTTTTTATCTGTAATGTCAACCGAAATGCCGAGAACTTTTTTCACATTTCCGTCATGATCTAAAACAACGTCTAAAGCGCCGTGAATATATCTCGGTTTCTTGTCTTTTCTATTTATCGCTCTGAATTCCGCATAAGAAGATTTTTTGTTTTTCGAAACGCGTAGTATTAATTTCTTTACGAGTCTTCTGTCTTCAGGGGCTACGTAATCCAGCCATTCCTCAAAAGTAATTTCATTTTTTTCGGAGATCCCGTAAATTTCGGCAAATGTTTTGTTGAATGTTCCTTTCAAGTTCAGCGCGTCAAAAAAGGTAAACCCGATCTTCTCGATTTCGGTTACCATTGTTAACTGTTTGTTTAAATCTATCAGTTCGTTTTCCCGCTTCTTACGCTCGGAAATATCTCGCGCCACGGAAAGAATAGATTCCTTGCCGCTGTAGTTAATTACCGTGGCGTTTATTTCGGTGGCGAGATGTTTTCCGGATTTGCTAATGTCAACGGTTTCGAAAGTCAGATTTCCTTTTTCCAGCGTTTCCGCAATAATCTTTTCCAATTCGGCGACAAGCTCTTCTTTCGCGAAATCGCGCGGAGTCAAACCGATTAACTCGTCAAGATCATACTCCAACCTTTTGCAAAAAGCCTTGTTCGCTTCGAGAACTTTTCCATCCAAATCGGTAATAAAAACGCCGTCCGAAAGAGAATTAAAAAGCGATTTATATTTTTGTTCGCTTTGCAAAAGTCTTTCCTTGCTTTCCACAAGCGGAGTGATGTTTCTGATAACGAGTTGAATTGCCTTTTCATTTTCGTAGATAATCAGCGCGCCGTTTATTTCAACAAATAGTTCTTTTCCTGACGGAAGAACAATTTTTTCTTCCAGCGGTTGAAGCGCCTCGCCGCCGATTAATGTTTTTTTAATTCTCTCTTTTACTATTTCCCGGAACTCTTCGGAAACGAAATTCATGATTGGCAGCCCGATTAAATTAAGCTCGTTTTCATGCCCGAAGACTTTTGCCGCCGTGGGATTGGCATATTT
This sequence comes from Chlorobiota bacterium, assembly GCA_013151245.1. Taxonomy (GTDB): domain Bacteria; phylum Bacteroidota; class Ignavibacteria; order Ignavibacteriales; family Melioribacteraceae; genus JAADIR01. Next base: position 8,065 of record JAADIR010000069.1, on the reverse strand, counting down.
AAACACTTTTCCGTTGTGAACTATAATTGCGTCGGGCGAGTTTTCAACAATCGCGCGATATCTGGTTTCTCTTTCCTTTAACTTATTTTGCAATTCGTAAGCTTCCGTCACGTCTCTTATAATTGACTGGAAAACATATTTTCCCTTTAACTTAACGGAAGAAGTAATGATTGACGCCCTAATAATTTTTTTGTCCGGTTTTATTAGTCTGTAAATAAAATCGGAAGAGGACGGTTTTCCGGTTTTTAATATTTCCTCAATTTTACTTAAAACGGTTTTTTGATCGTCGCGGTGAATAAAAGAAAGAATTGATTTGCCGTACAACTCTTCCGCCGTCGTCGCTTCGGCAAGCCTTGCAGCTTTGCGGTTAGCGTAAATAATTTTATCTCCGTCGTGTATAATTATTGCGTCGGGCGAGTTTTCAACTATCGCTTCGTAGCGCGAAAGATTTTCGTGAAACGACTCTCTTAATTGTTCTTGTTCCGTAATATCGCGAATTGTTCCTTGAATCAAATTACTTCCCTCGAACTCAATAAGGGAAGAAGTAATCTCGACAATGATTTCCTCTCCCGTCCGTTTAATCAGCTTGGCGTTAAAAGAGGAAATTATTTTTCGTGAGTTTAAAAGGTTTTTTATTTTTGTCTTAATGGAGTCCGCGTCTTCGTCGGAAATAAATTCGAAAATGGATTTTCCGATAAGAGCGTCGCGGGGTTGAACGCCTACAAGCCGCGCGCCGGCTAAGTTTACAAAAACAATCTTGTCGCCATCATGGATGACCATAGCGTCCGAAAGAGAATCAATAAAATTTCTTAACCGTAAATCTTTGTCTTTTTGCTCATCCATGAAATTAAGTTTTTTGGTTAACAGAGTTTTTATCTCATTTAAAATATGAATATATGAAAATTAATTGAGTTTGGAAATAGATTAGTTTAGAATCTAAAACGTTTTGAGCGTTAAAATTAAACTATTTAAGTTTAAAGTTATATTTTCTTGCGTCCGGATTCTCCTTCCCGTTAAATTTAACTCGGAGTTCTTTTTTGCTTTTTGATTGTTTAAGAAATCCCCGATTATTAAAATTACGGTTTGGAAAAAATAACGCTCCGAAGAAATTTTTTGAACAATCCGCAACGAATATTTTGCCGTAAAGCGGGGCGGGCAATTGTCATAAAAAACGGACTTCGCGTAATAACTTTTTAAATTTTCTTGCGCGCTTAAAATATTCGCGAAGGTTTTATTTTGTTCAATGAATAAATATATAATATTCATTTTCGCTATTTTTTGAAGACTCCAAACTTTACGATATAAATTTTTTCAAAGATTCGCCTCGTAAGTTTACTTTTGGAAACCGCTCAAAACAGAATTGAAAAAAACATCGAGACTGTTGAACTAATTTCTAACATACGTACAAACAGCGTTTATCCTTGTCTTCAAAAATTATTTTCTTTTGAATAACTAAAAACTTTTCTGAATTTCAGCCGTTTATGTTTCACGTGAAACAGGCGCATAATTTTTTCCGCTTTTAAGTCAGCCTGTGTTTCACGTGGAACAATTTTAATTTGATTAATAGATTTGTTAACAATTTTCAAATTTCTTAATCAATTGATTATTTTACAAAAACTCAAATAAATTTTAGCGTTTGCCGAGTCTTCGCCCTTTTCGTCGGCTTGATTCGACCGTTTAGTCGGATTTCTCTTTTTACATTAAATAGTTGCCTTAAAACGGAACGAAAACAGCGCTTATCCCTGGCACGCGGTTTGATTTTCACAAAAGAAAAAGGCGGAAAGCATGATAAAAATTTTTACAAATATAATTTTGACGGTTCTCCTTTTAACGGGGACAATGTCGGCGCAGGATTCGACACACGTTAAAAAGACGAATAATAAAAATTTTCAGCGCGGAAAATATTTCGTTGATAAAAACGGGGACGGATACAATGATAACGCGCCCGATCACGACGGGGACGGAATTCCCAACGGGTTGGATCCCGATTACTTGAAAATAAAAAAAAGAAATAATTCAAAACTTCCTTATATCGATTTAAACGGCGACGGGATAAACGACAATCTTCAGTTCAAACGCCAAAGAAAACAAGGAAAGTATAATCACAATTTGGCTAATCCGCAAAACGGCTCTATGAACGAGGGAGAAGGCGGACGCGGAAACGGACGTAAGCGTCAAAAAGGAAAGAAAGGAAACGGCTGATTTGTTCCGGACTTTTGAGGACTATGTTATGAGAAAAATTTATTTTACAACCGGGTGTGTTCTTATGTTTTTATTTCTTCCGGTTTCCAATTTCGGTCAGTGGAATTTCAGCGTTTCGACTTTTCAAACTTACAGCGACAACCCTTTCCGGTCCGTCAACGCTCAATCCGATATTATTTCAACTTTCGACGTCGGAGTTGAAAAGGAATGGGACGGCGCGAATCTTTTATATTACGGAAGCTATACGAATTTTATGAATTCTAGTTCGCAGAATTATTATTGGCATCAGCTCGGCGTTTATTTTCCGGCGGAGAAATCAATTTTCGGAGCTTATTTTGAACAGCGCATAAATAAAACGGAAACGGATTATTTTGATTACTCCAATATTGCCGGATATTTCAGATATAATTTTTCCCTTTCTTCGGTTAATCTAACTTTCAACTCCGCTCTAAATTTTATGAATTATTCCAATCTTCCCGAATATAACAATTGGGTGGGGAATTTGGGGCTTAAAGCGATCAAAAGTTTCGAAACCAAAACAACTTTCATAGGAACGCTTCTTTTCAACTACAAAGGATTTAAAAATTACACGACGCCAGATTCAACCGATTATGAAAAAGGACGCGGACAGGGACGTTGGAGACCGTCCGAGGACGCCAACATCTCTCAAATAATTTTTAATGGAAGGATAGCGCAATCCCTCTTTGAAAACACGGGGCTTGCTTTTAATTTCCAATATAAAAACATTCTTTCGGGAAGCGGTTTCAGCGCAAGTTTGTTTGAATCGACTTACGGAGATATGGAGCTTTACGACGATCCGATAAGCCAGCAAGGTTATTCTTTCGGGGGAATGTTGACGCAGATATTGCCTTTGGAAATAACGTTCAGATTAAACTACGCATATTTCTACAAAGATTATCCTTCGCAAGGAATTTATTACAGCGAAACGGAATTTGACGACGGAGTTTCGAGATTGGATTATCAAAACATTTTTTCCGCTTCGTTTAGTAAAACGGTCCTTTTCGGCGAAGAAACCGGCTCGTCTCTGAAGATGAGCCTTCATTACGGTTATATTAACAACAATTCAAACAGCTATTATTACAATTATAGGCAAAGTTCAATTTCATTTAATTTTTCGTTTAATTTTTAGCCGGAATTTCTTATGAAACACAAAAAAATCAATTGGCGGGCTTTTACCAGCGTATATATGGGCTTTTCGGCGGTCATTGTCGCGGTTTCGGGAATAATACTTTATCTTGCCCCTCCCGGAAGAGTGGCGCATTGGTCTTATTGGTCTCTTTTATGGCTTACGAAAACCGAATGGCAAGCGATTCACACAATTTTTACTTTTCTACTAATCTTTGCCGGCGGGCTTCATTTATATTACAATTGGAAAGCGTTAATGAATTATCTGCGAAGAAAAACAAGAGAATCTTTTCAGCTGCGGACGGAAATGTTAATCGCTCTTGTTTTAACGGTTTTCATTTTTGCCGGAACATATAGTGAAATTCCGCCGTTTTCATCCGTTATGGATTTTGGCGAAGCGCTGACCGATTCCTGGTCAAGCAAAGAAACCGAACCGCCGATTCCGCACGCCGAACAATTAACCTTAGGAGAATTTGCGCGATTGATTAAAGTTCCCGAAGAAAATTTCGCGCGCTTGTTGGAAAAAAACGGATACGCGGTTAAAGACGCTTCTTTAACTTTGGAAGAATTAGCGACGCAATACGACGTAACGCCGAGTAAGTTTTATGAACTTGTAAATAATCGGAAAACAGTCTCAACGGAAGCGTCAAGCGGAGCTCAATCTTATGTTCAGGGAAGCGGATTCGGAAGAAAAAATTTGTCCGAAGTATTTCGCGAAAATAATATATCTTGGGAAGAAGGAATTAATATTTTAAGTAAAGCGAACATTAAAGTAATATCCGACGACAAGCTGAAAAATATCGCAGAGGAAAACGACGTCGATCCGAATGAGATTATTAACGCGTTAGGATTATTCTGATTTGAAATTCATAAAATCAAAAATAGTTAACACCAAAAGTCTGATCATAATTTTTATTTCCGTCGCCGCCCTTACGATTATCTCGGCGGTAAGCGAACTTCAGCAAAGTAAAAAAGAGATGATCAACTTGATGCAGAATCAAGCGCATTCTTTAATAGAAACCATCCTCGTATCCTCGGAAGAAGTTCTTTACGCAGCCGACGAAGTTGAAGACGAAATAAACAAAAGACTTTTGAACAACTCGGCAATCATAAATATCCTAATGCAAAAAAACAGAATAAACAACGCAATTTTAAATGAAATAGCGAAAAAGAACGATCTTTTCAGGATAAATATTTTTGATAAAAACGGAAACCTTCTTTTTTCGGGATCGAAAAGCGGAGACGTGAGAACGCCCCCGAAAGAGAAACTGATGGAACGTCTTTCGCCGATTTTCAGCGGTCAAACCGATACGCTTTTGTTGGGGCTGAAGAAATCTGAAATGAGCGCGGAATACAGATACGTTGTAGCCACCGCGGGAAAAAACAATTCGGCAATTGTTCTTCTCTTAAAACCGGACGATTTGCTTGAGTTCAGAAAGCGGATAGGATTCGGAATTTTGATGCGTCGTTTGGCAACCAACAAAGGCGTCGTTTACACCGCCCTCGAAAGCGAATACGGAATTCTCGCCGCCTCTGAAAACGTTGACTCGTTGGAAACCATCGAAGACTCCGATTTTCTTACAAAGTCGTTAAACGATTCCGTTTTTGCCTGGCGAATTAACCCTTTCAAGGGAGAAGAAGTTTTTGAAGCGGCTCATCCGTTCGCTATCGGCGGACGAACAATAGGACTTCTTAGAATCGGTCTCAGCTTAAAACCGCTTAACGCGATAAACGACAGAGTAAAGAATCGCATTTTGACAATCGCCATTATTCTTTTCGTATTCGGTTCCGTTATTCTGCTGCTTGTTTTCGTCCGGCAAAATCTCGATTTAATGAAAAAACAATATTCAACGATTGAAACGTTTTCAAACAAATTGATTCAAAGCGTAAGCGACGCGATTATCGTTATTGATCATGACGGCAAAATTAAAGTGATCAATCTAGCCGCCGAAAATCTTTTTCATTTAAGCGACGGGCGCGCGCTCGGGAAAAACATTAACGACGTAATTTCGGACGAAACATGCTTGAACTCTTTTGCGGAAAACGCTCCGATGCGGCAAATAGCGTGCGTTGTTAACGAAACGAAAAAAATTCTTTTAGTCTCTAAAAGTAAATTTGCCGACGAAAATAAAAACGCAAACACGGTTTTAATAATTAAAGACTTAACCGAACTGAAAGAACTTGAAAAACAGCTCGCCCGAAACGATCAACTGAAAGCAATGGGCGAATTGGCTTCCGGCGTGGCTCATGAAATTAGAAATCCCTTAAACACAATAGGAACGATTGTTCAGCAGTTGGATAAAGATTTTGCGCCTTCCGAAAACGACGAGGAATATCATTCTTTGGCGGGATTGGTTTACAAGGAAGTCAAGAGAATCAACGAAACCGTCAACGAATTTCTGCGCTTTTCCAAACCGGAACCGATAAAAAAATCCGAGTTCGCTTTGAACGAAATGTTGGAAGAATTGAAAGCCCAATTTCAAGCGCACCTGGAACAGAAAGGAATTATTTTAGAAATAGAAAATAATTTTAGCGGAACAGTAAATTGGGACAGAAATCAGATTAAACAAACATTAATAAATTTGATTCAAAACTCCGCTCAATCAATAAAGGAAAACGGCGAGATATATCTTTCCGTCCGCGAAGAAAAAGGAACAATTATTCTTTCGGTTAAAGACAACGGAAAGGGAATTCCGGAAGAAAACCTCGGACGGATTTTTAATCTATATTTTACCACAAAAGCCGAAGGAACGGGAATTGGGTTGAGCGTCGTTCAAAGAATAATTCAGGAACACGAAGGAATTATTACGGTCGAAAGCAAAGTTGGGGAAGGAACTATCTTTACGATTAAACTTCCCGTCGGATAATATTGTTTTATGTTTGTAAAACATTTTAGTCATAGTCGGTCATTCCCGCGGTGGCGGGAATCTACTGTTTTTTAGGTATGCAAAATTACCGGCTCGCGCGGGGATGGCATAAGAACAAAACTTAATGAAATTATTTTTTTTATAAATTGCAGCAAAAAACCGAGAGGCGAGAATGCAAAAACTATCAATTCTCTTAATAGACGACGAACCTTCGCAGATAGCTTCAATGAAAAGTTTTTTATCGAGAAGGGGACATAAAATACTTACGGCGTCCAACGGAAAAGAAGGACTTGAAGCCGTTAAGGAAAACGTAATCGATTTGGTTCTTACCGATTTCAGAATGCCGGAAATGAACGGACTCGAAGCGCTGAAAGAAATCAAACAAATAAATCCCGAGATTGACGTGGTTGTGATAACCGCGTACGGCAACGTGGAAGACGCCGTTGATATTATGAAAAGCGGCGCGTACGATTATCTTTCAAAGCCGATTGACCTTGACGAACTTGAAAATCTGATTAAAAGAATAGCCGAAAAAAAACTGCTGCTTCGGGAAAACAAACAACTCCGCGCCCAGCTGGAAAACAAGTTTAAATTTGAATCGATTATTTCCCACAGCGGAAAGATGGAAGACGTTTTGAACCTTGCCGGAAGAGTCGCCGACAGCAAAGCCACCGTTTTAATACGCGGAGAAAGCGGAACCGGAAAAGAACTGATTGCGCGCGCCGTTCACTTTGCAAGCGGCAGAAAAAACAAACCGTTCGTAACGGTAAACGTGGCGGCTCTTTCCGAAAACTTGATGGAAAGCGAACTCTTCGGACACGAAAAAGGCGCGTTTACCGGCGCGGTGGGAGCGCGCGTGGGACGTTTTGAAGAAGCCGACGGCGGAACGCTCTTTATCGACGAAGTGGGAGACGTTCCGTTAACCGTGCAGGTTAAACTTCTGCGCGCGCTTCAGTTCGGCGAAGTGCAGCGGCTCGGAAGCAACGAAACCCGTAAAGTTGACGTGAGAATTATCGCCGCCACTCACCGCAACCTCGAAGAGATGATGAGTTCGGGCGAATTCAGGGAAGATTTGTATTACCGGCTGAACGTTGTTACAATCAACATCCCTTCTTTGCGCGAAAGGAAAGAAGACGTTCCGATGTTGATTGAGCATTTCATAAAAAAATATTCGGAGATAAACGGAAAAAACATTACTTCCGTTTCGCGCGAAGCGTTGGACAAATTGATGAAATACAATTACCCAGGCAACGTGCGCGAGCTTGAAAACATAATCGAACGTTCCGTCATCCTCGCAAGAGAAGACGTAATTACCGAAAGCGAACTGCCGCTGCAGTTGGACGTTTCATACGAAAAGAATCTTATCGATCCGCGCGACATTGATAAAAACTACGAAGAAAAAATGAAACTCTTCGAATCGGAAATGATTAAAGAAGCGTTGAAAAGAACAAACGGAAACAAAAGCGCCGCCGCGCGCGAACTCGGAATTTCGGAACGGCATCTCCGTTCGCGTTTGGAAAGATTGGGAATGAAAAACGGATATAAGTCTTGAACTGTAAAATAGATTGATTAGTCCCGGTAGGTTTTAATCTTCTTTACAACACGCCTCCATATTTCTTTGGAATGGATGAATGATTGTATGATTGAATGATTATGGTTTTAGATTTTTTATATGTTCCCGAATTCATTTCAAGCGAGATGGTTTTTTTAATTTCAAAGATTGACCGGTTATATCATATCGCGGTAAACCGCAATTGATAATGGAAAATGGAAAATTGGAATTTTGAGCGTAACAATAGTTATTTCAGTTCAACCGATTTGAATTTTTCATTCAGTCCATCATCCATTCA
>JAADIR010000049.1 GCA_013151245.1 Chlorobiota bacterium | reverse complement strand
CTAACAGCCGCTTTTACACATTTAGCAAGTAGAAATAATAGATATTTAGGCTCATGCGTATCATTAAACTTTTGCCTTATTTGATAGTAATATTCTTCTTCGTTTCCAATTTGTCCGGTCCAAATTTCATGGTAATCTCTTACAATTTCTTCGGGTCTATTAACTATTATTTCCCAAAGCTTGATTAAAGGTTCATTTATATCATTGATTACAAATTGATTTGCCTTATAAAAAAACGCAGAGGCAATAGACATTGCCGCGGAACCGGCAAAAGGTTCAATGAACCTGTCTATCTTGTTGGGAAAGAATCTCATTATCTCATTCGCAATGATTCTTTTGCTTCCCTGATATGGTATTGGATGTGGTATCTTCATAGAATTACTTTTTTTCAAATTTACTCATTTTAGTTCTATATTTCTAATTGCGACTAAATTTTCCTTAAATGGGGAATAATATAAAAAAATACCTTACCCATAAATTTTTGGAATAAAAATTTCATCTAAGATAGTTAAAATTTCATATTCATGCTTATTGGTTATATTCTTTTATTCTTAGCTGCAACGGTAGTTTAATTTGGGAGGTTTTCGTAAACCTAAGCTAATAGATATTTCAACCTCCGGTAAAAAACGCCTTTTATGTTGCTGAAAATTTAGCAATCATTTTCTTTTGTGTAAATTTAAGCGGAACGAAGCGTAGTCGAGAGATATCCGATGTTCTCCGCATTCGAATGTTTGCTTTGGAAAAACAATTTTCATGTTTTATTTCCGCTTTGCCTTCCAATTCAAATTATCCTAAACCTTAAATTTTATTCGAAAATATTCTTATTAATCGACGTTCCGATTATAAGCAGCGCCATTCCGTCGGATATAAGACTGATTCCCACAAGCAGTCCTATTAACCAGAGCGAACTGATGGGCCATCCGAATAAAAAGATAAAAGCAATCAGGAGCGAAATCAGACCGTTAGTCGTCATCCAGATCCAGCCTTTTAACGGACGCAATTCCATGCCGAACATTATCCCCGCAAATCCGTCGAAAAGGAAATAAATTATTAACATAAGTCCGATTGCCGCAACGCCTGTCATCGGTTTGTAAAGGATCAGCAGCCCGATTGCGAACAATAGAAACGGTTTCAGCCACGCTATCCATTTTGAATTATAACTTTTCATTACGTGATAACCCGATATCATGCCGCCTATCACAAGCATCCACCCGATGAAAAGGGAAATTGTCAACGACGTAAGTTCCGGCAGAAAAATGCTGATCAAACCGGCGATTAAAAGTAAAATTCCCGCGATTGTGGAATGCGTTTTAAACTGTTTTCTTAAATCATTTCTTAAAAAATATTGTTTCATAACTATCCTCTATTTATTTTTTTTATTCGATTTGAAAAAAATCCTTCGTTCGCTGAAGAGCAGCTCGGATAATACCACCGCCGCATAAAAAACGCCCAGCCAAATAAATTCATTTTTATTTTCATTCCAAATATAACCTACTAAAACTATCCATGATAAACCGCTAAGCAGCAATCCGAGAAACGGGAAAATTTTTTTAATTTTTATCCGCTTACTCAGTTTAATCGCCGAAAAATTAATAAAGATAAAAATCAAAAGAAAAGTTGAACTGGCAAATGAAGATATTAATGTAAGATCCGCAATGTTCACAAAAATCAGAGTCAATAGGGAAATTATCGTAAGACTGACCCAAGGGATGTTTTTCGTTCTTTCTTTAAATGAAAATATTTTCGGAAGATCTTCTTCCTGCGCCATTGCCATTCCGAGCCTCGCCGTGCCGAAAAGAGTCGCATTTATTGCCGAAGCCGTGGAAAGCAAAGCGCCTATTCCAATCAACACAAAACCCGCTCTGCCGAGGAAAGGTTTTGCCGCCTCCGCCAACGCATATTCTTTTGACTGCGCAATTTTATCGGGCGTTAAATTTCCAACGGCAACAAATGAAACCAAAACATAAACGATAATTGTTATCAGAATAGAAAGCATAATACTTCTTGTGAGATTTTTATCGGGGTTCTTCATTTCGTTAATCGTATTCGGGATTAATTCAAAACCTTCGTAAGCTACAAAAATAAGAGCGGCTCCGACAAAAAGATCCGACGAACTCTTGTTGAAAACCGGTAATATATAATTTTCTTTCACAAAGAACAGACCCATTCCCGCAAAAAGCAGGAGAATAATTAATTTCGTAATTACAATCAAAACCTCAGTATGGCTTGCCGTTTTTATTCCGTAAAGATTTATTCCGAGAAATACAAGAATTATAAAACTTGCGAAAAAATGGCGAAGAGCGGATGAATACTGTGAACTGCCCGCCATCGCCGTTCCGTAAACTCCGAACGTATATGAATAAAGCGCAAGAGTCCCGATATATCCTACAAGGAGCAGCCAGCCGCCAATTGCCGCTACGTTCTTATTACCGACGCTTTTTTCCATGTAAGTGAAGCTGCCGCCGTCGGAACGAAATTCCAATCCTAACTTCGAATATGAAAATCCGGTTAAAGTAGCGATAACTCCGCCGATTAAAAATGCAATAGGCGCCGCGTGCCCGGCAAGCCCGACTGACAAACCGAGCACCGAAAATATTCCTCCGCCGACCATACCGCCGACTCCCATTGCAATTAGTTCTTTAAGTCCTAATTTTTCACTTTTCATATTTACTTATTCTTCTCAAAATTAAAATAATCGCTCTTCATTCTTCAACTCATGCAGAAACTTAATTTTTTTAAATTCTCTGTTTTTAAATTTTCTATACAAATATTCCGCTACAAATGAAGCGGCAAACGTGATAATCGTTCCATAAAAAACCGTTCTTTGATCAATCCACTGAAAATAGAGCAGCAGAAGAAAAACAAAACTTATCAACAGCAGATTGAAAGAAATGAGAACCGCGCTGCCGCCGATTTCTTTAACCAATTTCAGGTGAGAAATCATCACAAAAATATATATTACGGTAAATACCGAACTTGTAATTGCGGCGACTCCGCCAATATCGAACAGCAAAGCAAACGCCATTCCCAATCCGGCTGTAATGTAAAGTCCCTCGCTTGTTCCGAACCACTCTTTTCGCTCGAAGAATTCGGGGAGTTCCCCTTCCTTTGCAAACGAATAAGCCGTGTTAGCTCCGCCGTAAAGCGTTGCGTTAAGAGCCGATGAAATTGAGAAAAGCGCGCCTATTGAAATAAGCATAAATCCGAAATTACCCAAAAACGGCTGAGCCGCAACGGCAAGCGCGTTTTCCTGCGAAGCGATAAGTTGTTTAAGCGGCAAATTGCCAACGGCGGCAAGCGCAACGGTAACATAAATAACCGATACAATTATGATGCTGATAATTATCGCCTTCGGAACGTTCTTTTGCGGAGATTCCATATTTTCCGACATATTCGTTACAAGTCCGAATCCCATGTACGAAAGGAAGAAAATTACCGAAGCGTGTATCATTCCGCTCATGTGAGACGAATCGAACGATGGGGCAATTAATTTCGGATTAATCGTAAAAAGACCTCCGACAATAAAAACTCCAAGTATCAACAGCTTTATCAAAACTATATAGAACTCCGCTTTGCCAACCGCTTTTGAGCCGAAAAAATTTAGAACGGTGAAAAATGAAATTACTAACACGACGGTTACGCCGATTGATAAAGGAGTTGACGACATTCCCGCAAGCGGGATAAAATAGCCGGCAAACCCTTTTGCAAACAGCGAAATGGAAACGACGTAACTGAGCCACATCAAAACGCTTAGACTTCCCGTAAGAACAGTGTCGCCGAATCCTTTTAGCACAAATGCAATGGGACCCGCATTTGAAACAATTTTTTTGCCGAATTTCATATATGAATACGCAACCGCAAAAGCATAGAGCGCCGACAAAACGAATGTTTCCGGCAAATTCTGTTTTGCTATTTCTGCGCCGACCCCAAAGATGGAGAATATACTCGCTCCAACCATTGTGCCGACCGCCATCGAAATTGCTCCGATTAAAGTTATTTTTTTATTCATTTTTATTCCCCTCAAAAAACTGAAACATCAATATACTTTTTAGGATTTTTCTTAATATCAGAGACTAAGGAATCTATTGAAGTAATAGCTCGATTTAAATTTTGATACAGAGAATCGCTTTTCAACAGATTTCCCGCGCTTCCTTTGCCTTCGTTTAAATTTGCCAAAAGGGAATCCAACTTTACCGCCGCGGATGATGATTTATTTAAGAACTCTGATAAACTGTCCGAACTTTTTGAGAGCGATTTTATCAGTTCGGAAATATTTCCTTTGTTCTCGGAAGTGATTTCGCTCAAGTTGTTCAAAGTATTATGGAGATCAACTTTGACTACTTTCTTTGTGCTTGTAATAGTTTCTAACAATTCTTTTAAAATAAGTTCAATATTTTTTTGTGTTTCGTCTCCGGTAAGCGTATCAAGGTTGTCCAATATTCTTATTATTTTCGGCTCAAGTTTTTTTACGTCGGAAATCAAACTTCCCAAACCGCTTGCGCTGCTTACGCCGCGAACGACGGCGTTCTTTTTCAAAAAAGTTTTCGCCGTACCGGACGTTATTTCAACTACTTTGCCTCCAATTAAACTATAATCTTTTATTTCGAATCTGGAATCGACCGGAATGTTGTCAATTCCGCTAATTTTTAATTTTATCGCCGCTTGATCGTTTATTATTCCGGCGTCGCTTACGCTGCCGACTTTGAGACCTCTATAATAAACTTCATCTCCCTGACCAATACCGTTAGCGTTATCAACGATTAAATTAATTGACAATCCGGGGACAAAGAAATTAGATTTGCCAAGGACTAAAATGCCTACGATAACAATCAGAGTAGCAACCGACATTGTTAATCCGATTAGAAATTCGTTCTTTTTTGTATTCATTAAATAATTTTTCCTCTTATAAAATCAGTAAATATTTGATTATCCTGATTCCACATTTCTTTGGTTTCACACATTAAAATTATTTTTCCGTTGTTGAGCATTGCCGTGTAGTCGGATATTTTTTCCACTCCTTGAATATCATGACTAATTATCAAAGAAGTTATTCCCATTTCCAAATTTATTTTTTTAATCAAATCATTAATCACGTTTGACAGAACCGGATCGAGACCCGTCGTCGGTTCGTCATAAAGTAAATATTTCGGGCGCATTGCAATCGCTCTGGCAATGGCAACGCGTTTCAGCATTCCGCCGCTCAGCTCGCCCGGATAGACGTTTTCAATATCTTTTAGACCGACAGATTCAAGACTTTCTTTAATTCTATTTTTTCTTTCAACAACGCCCAAATGTTTCTGAATTTGCAAAGCAAGATCAATATTTGCGGCAACCGTCATCGAATCCCACAAAGCGCCTTCCTGAAATACAAGAGCCATTTTAGGACGAATAAATTTGTTAAATTCTTCTTCGTCGAAACCGGTTGCGTCTATTCCGTCTATTTCAATTGTCCCGCCGTCGGGTTCAATCAAACCGATAATACTTTTCAGCAGCACGGATTTTCCCGTTCCGCTTTTCCCTATTATGGTCAGAATTTTATTTTCCTCAACGGTTAGGTTGACGCCGTTAAGAACGTTAAAATCTCCGAATGATTTATATAAATTATTTATTTTTATCATATAAAAAACATAACCGCCGAGATAACATAATCCAGCATCAAAACGTCAACGGAAGCCCAAACAACCGCCAGCGTTGTAGCTTTCCCAACTCCCATTGCCCCTCTCTTTGAATTGAATCCGAAATACGAACCGAAAATGACGATCACAATACCAAAGATAAAAGCTTTAATAAGACTGGCGAACACATCGCTTACATAAAAATTTTGGTGCATCCCTTTCAGGAAACCCGCCCAGCTTAAATTTATTGTAAAATAGGAAGAAACAAATCCCGCAAGAATTCCAAAAAAATCCGCAAATACCAGCAATGCCGGAACGGCGAACATTGCCGCAACCAAACGGGGCATTACCAAATATTCTATCGGATCAATCGCAAAACTTCGCAACGCGTCAATCTGTTCGGTAACTTTCATCGTTCCGATTTCCGCGGCAATACCGGCGGCAACCCGTCCGGATAAAATCAACCCGATAATTATCGGTCCCATTTCAAGTAATATCGCTCTTAAAATCAAACCGCCTTCCATCCAGCTCGGAGTAACCGGACTCATCTGCGTGCCTATTTGAACGCCGAGGGCAAGACCTATAAAAATAGACGTAATAATAACTATCGGTAAAGACCTTCGCCCGATGTAAATAAACTGCTCTATTATCTGCGCAAAGTAAAGATGGAATTTCCGTATGGACGAAAAAGCATGAAACAACATTATGCTCAGTCGCCCATAACCTTCAATAACAGATTTTGTTTGCCTCCCTATTTTCTCAAAGAGAAGAGTAAGATCCATTAACAAATCTGTTACTTAACAAGAACGACGGGAATATTTGATTTCCGCGCAACTTTTTCGGCGACGCTTCCGAGCAGCATTCTTTCAACGGCGCCCATTCCTTTATGTCCTAAGAAAATTGAAGTGACTTTTTTCTTCTCCGCAATTTCCAATATTTGATTAAAAGGCGAGCCTTCAATCAAAACAATTCTAACTTTTTTGAATCCCGCTTTTTCAAATTCGGCTTTCCATTTTTCTAATTTTGCGTTTGCTCCTTTAGCAAGTTCGCCCATTAAATTTAGATTTTCGATTTCAATTCCTTCCAAGCCGTCGAGATACGGAAAGAGTCTGTCGTCCAATACATTTAAGAGAATCAACTCTTTTACGTACGGCGCAAATTTTTTCAATTCTTTTTTAACTTTAACCGAATGTTCGGAAAAGTCGGTTGGGAATAATACTTTTCGCAGCATTTTCAACTCCTATTTTATTTTAGTAATAATTTCATTTTTAAATTAGCACTACGGTAATATCAGATTTACGCGTAATTTTTTCGGTTGTGCTTCCAAGCGAAGTGTCGCCCTTTTTATTGCGTCCTCTGTGCCCGAGAAAGATTGACGTAGCTCTCTTTTCTTTGGCAAAATCCAAAGCGCTTGTAAAAGGCGTTCCGGATATTATGTGCGTTGAAACTTTCAATCCGGCTTTTTCCATTTCCGCTTTCCAAGCGTCTAATTTTTTTTGCATCTCTTTTCTTAAAGTTTCTTCCAATTTAAAGTTCCCAAAACTGAAAGCGTCAATGTATTCGGCGTAAGCGAGCCGTCTATCGTCCATTATATGCAGCATGATAACTTCCCCGATCCCGTATTCGGTCATTTTTTTTAATTTATTTTTAACTCTAACTGACGCTTCCGAAAAATCGGTTGGAAATAATATCCTCTTAAACATTTTCATCCTCTTTTAATTAGTTCTTAAATTGTGTTTTTTGAAAATTCTGTCAAACAATTTATTTTCCTTAATTAGTTTACGATAAAAAATCACTTTCACAACATCGTTAACTAAGAACCACGAGAAAGCATAAGCCCAAACGATTCCAGCCCATTTCCATCCGATTGCGGGAATATACCAGCCGAATACTCCGATTAAGGTACCCAAAGCAGCCGTTGACATAGACGCCCAGAACAATTTTGGAGCGGGAAACGGTTTTTTAAAAAACCAGTCGGTTGTTCTTGTGTTGTAAATTGTTCCGTGCCCGGCAACAATTAACTTCACAAAAATAATCGATTGAATCATCGGCTGAGATAATGTAGTAAAAGTTTCCAATAAAAAGAAAATGAGGAATGAAGAAACAACGCCCGCTAGCCCGAGAAGCGTGGAGAGTCCGAATAGTTCCCGGTTGTTCCAACGGACAGGCTTTTCATCAATTTTTGTATTATCATAAGAAATCGTCAAAATCGGAATATCGTTCAATAGCGCCAGAAGTATTATCATAATAGCCGTTACAGGATAAAAGTTAAACAGTAGAATTGCCAGAGTCATAAAAATAATAACCCTGATCGTTTCGGCGATTCTGTAAATCGTATAACTTTTCATCCGCTCAAAAATGATACGCGCTTGTTTCAATGCGTCAACAATAACCGAAATACCGGGAGAGAGCAATACAAGATCGGCGGCTGCGCGCGCGGCGTCGGTTGCGCCCGAAACCGCAATTCCAACGTCGGCTTTTTTCAAAGCCGGAGCGTCGTTAACGCCGTCTCCGGTCATTCCGATAATATGATTTCCTTTCTGCAATTTTTCAACAATCATATATTTATCTTCGGGAAAGACTTGAGCGAATCCGGCGGCGTCTTCAATAATTTTAATTATCTCGGATTCATGCAGTTCTATACCGCCGTTTCCAACATTCTCAGTTTCAAATCCCTTTTCAATTTCTTGAGTAATTTCTTTGGCGAACTTCTCCGCTTGATCTTTGGGTAGATCCGGAGATAATTTTTCATGAATCGCTTTTGCAAGAATTTTACTCATCGTAAGAAATTCTTTATGGCGTCCGTTTCCTTTCAACTCGTCGGCTTCAAGAATGTTCGGTTTCATTCCTAGTTTGAGAGCAATTTGATTTGCGATGGCTACATTGTCGCCCGTAATCATTTTAACGTCCAAGCCAAGTTTATTTGCATCGGCTATTGTCTGCTTTGCATCGTCTCTAGGAGGATCGTACAACGGTATTAAACCGACATAAGCGAAATCTTTTTCGCCCTTTTTCTTGACGGCAACGCCGAGCGTCCGGTATGCTTTTTCGGCAAGTTCGTTTACCTTGCCTACAACCAATTCCTTGTTAATGTTGCCGCCGCATAATTTCATAATAACCTGCGGCGCTCCTTTAGTTACGACGAACTCTCCGGAAGCGGAATTGACTATCGCCTCGGTTCTTTTATTCACCGGATCGAACGGAATAAATTTTTTGACTTGATACTTTTTTAATTCATCGTATTTATCATTTGCTTGGAGATATTCATACACCGGTTTTTCTATCGGATCGTTGTTTTCTTCTTTGGAAGCAAGGGCGGAAAAAAGCATTAAGTCGGTCTCGCTAAATTCGCCGAAAAGAACCGGTTCGGCAATTGTCATTTCATTTTTTGTCAGCGTTCCGGTTTTATCGGAACAGAGAATGTCCGTTCCGGCAAGTTCTTCAATTGCGGCAAGCCTGCTAACAATGGCTTTCTTCTTCGCTAAATTCATTGCGCCGACCGCCATGGTAACCGTAAGCACCGCCGGAAGCGCGACGGGAATTGCCGCGACGGTTAAGACCAGCGTAAACCTGACTATTTCGAGCATATTTTCACCGCGGTAAATTGCGGCTAAAAGAATTATTACCGCCATTATAATGGTAGTGAAAATCAGGAAATTCCCAACCTTTACAACCATTTTCTGGAAATGGCTTCGTTCTTCTTTTTCCGCTTTGGCAACAAGGGCGACTGTTTTACCGAAAAACGTATTCAGTCCCGTATTTACAACAACGGCGAGCATTTCGCCCTGTTTGGCAACCGAATTGGCATAAGCGATATCGTTTACATGCTTTGCCACCGGAAGAGATTCGCCGGTAAGCGCAGCTTGATCGACTTGAATATATTCTCCTTCGAGAAGTTTTACGTCGGCGGGAATTATTTCTCCGATTTTGATTTTGATAATATCGCCCGGGACAATAAATTTTGCGTCAATGGTTTGAAACTTGCCGTCCCTTAATACTGTAGCGGTTCTGGCAAGTTTCTCTTTTAGAACTTTGAGCGCATTAATCGCTTTATTTTCCTGCCACAGATCCATTCCCGCATTCACTAACAATAAAGCCGTTATTATTCCGAAGTCTTCCCATTTTTGCACGGCTGCCGAAAGAATAGCCGCGACTTCAATCATCCAAGGAATTGGTCCCCAGAACCGTCGGAAAATTCTATGAAAAAGAGATTCTTCTTTTTCCGGTATTTCATTGTAGCCGGCTTCTTCAATCCGCTTTTTGGCGTTTTCTTCCGACAGTCCGTTTTTCATACTTGAATTTAATTCATTAAGTATGCTGTCAATACTTAACGCTTCGTATTCTTTTGTTTGACGTATTTGAAAATCACTCATCTTTTTGTCCCGAATTATTTGAAATCATAATTATACTACCAAAACAGAATTTTTCGAACCGAAATCATTTTGTTCTTCATCGTCGGCTTCATTTTCGTTAAACCAATGAACGCCGTCGGCAAGATATCTAAATCTGTATTTGTTTTCGGCGGAAAGTTCAACCGCCGAAACATATTCTCCCGAGCTTTTTGTTTCGGCAAAAAGATTAGCCGCAGGATCCCAATGATTAAAATCGCCGACCAAGCTAATCTGACCGAAGTTATCGGCAATCTCTTTTGGAATTGAAAAAGTAACTTTGCAAATCTTTTGATTTTTCGAGTACTCTTTTTTAAGTCCCATTTCTATCCCCTTAATTTAGTTAAAAATATTTGCAATTTTTTATTAATAAACCCCAAGTGATATCTGCGTAAGTAATTACGCCCGTTAACTTATTTTCTTCAACAACCGGTAATTGTTTTACTTTATGAGCAAGCATCAAAGCTCCCGCTTCAATTATCGGTAAATCGGGGCTGATTTTTTCAGGCTCTCTCGTCATTATTTCCGTTACAGGTCTATGAATTAATTCCATCGTTTTTTCTTCTAATACGTCCGGCTTAAGGATATTTTCCTTTGTATGCGCAAGAAAATCGCTGTATTTAGGAAGAAGATGTCTGAACAAATCGCTATATGTAACTATGCCAATCAGTTCATTCTCTTCGTTAGTAATAAGAAGATATTTAAGATGAAATTGATGCAGGAGCTGATTTACCTTTTTTATCTGTGTATCCGGCGTTACGGAAACGTAGCTTTTTCTCATAATCTCTTTAACCTTCATAATACGCCTCCTTAAAAACCGATAAAAAGCGATTTTTATTCAGATCAATTATTTTTTTTGCATCATTCATTCCGTTATCTTCCAATTTTTCCACCGGCAAAATCCGTATATCAAACGTCTAATTAATCTTCACTACACAATAAATCAATAATAGTTTAACCATTGAATGCGTCATTATGTTTCTTTGTAATATTTATTTAATGTCGCGGTAAACCGCAATTGATAATGGGAAATGGATAATTTATCTCGGCGGCTTGTCTCGGCGCAACAAAGTGAAGCCGGAAGCGCAGCGGAGACGGATGGGAAATTGAGACCCCAAGCATAACAATTGAT